>NZ_AKIS01000001.1:0-45985 GCF_000277005.1 Pontibacter sp. BAB1700
GCACCTGGGTATACCCTGCTGCCTGCAGCTGCTCCCCTACTTTTTCGCTGCGGTAGCCGACCGAGCAGTATAGCACGAGGGGTGTATTTGGGGGTACGTCTTCCAGGTCAGAAAGGTCAAAGTCTTCGTACCCTACATACCGGGCCCCGGGCAGGTGACTCACCTGGTATTCCTTTTTGCTGCGGGTATCGAGTAGTAGTGGCGCTATACCTTGCCTCAACTGTTTCTGTACTTGTGCAGCCGAAATGGTATCGACGCTATGGCTGTAGAGCTGCCGGAGCATCAGGTTGTAAGCTGCATCGGAAGGCTGATTGCAGGCTGACAGCAGCAGGCAAAGAGATAAAATCAGGTATAGCCGATGATGCCAGATATAGCGCATAAGCAGATCAGGTGGTGGAGCCGCCGCAGCTGGAACCGGCCCCGGCCGTGCAGCCATAGCAATGCTGGTTCAGCACGATCTGCCGCTCGTCGAGCTGCTTCAGGTCAAAGTCGCGGATGTGCTGCGGCGTGCCGGGCTGTACCTTGAGCTCGAGCATCTGGTTAAAGTCGCAGTCGTACAGCGCACCGTCCCAGCCAACTGAAATGGTGTTGCGGCACATCACATTTGCCGCCGCCACAGGGTTGAAGGCCGTCACCAGCTTCTCCATATAGCTGCTGTAGTTTCCGCTCTCTATCAGGTAGTCGAGGTAGCGGCTGACCGGCAGGTTGGTGATGCAAAACAGGTTGTTGAATTCTATGTCGTAGCCACTCTTTAATCGCCGTTTAAACTCAGCCTCCAGCGATTTCTGACCTGCGGGCAGGAAAGCACCCGACGGATTGTAGACCAGGTTCAGCTCCAGGCTACTCCCCTCCTGCCCGTAGCCCACCTTGTTGAGCATCTGAAGCGCCTTAATGGATTTCTCAAACACGCCATCGCCGCGCTGGGCATCGGTTCTGGAAGCCGAGAAATATGGTAAAGAGGATACCACCTGCACCCGGTGTTTCTTGAAAAACTCCGGCAGGTCGTAGTACTTGGGATTGCCAGGATGATGGTGAGGTTGCAGCGCACAATGACTTGCCGCCCCATCGCCGACAGTCGCTCCACAAACCAGCGGAAATCAGGGTTCATTTCCGGCGCCCCGCCTGTCAGGTCCACGGTAGTGAGTTGAGGGGATCTGGCCAGTGCATCGAGGCAGAGCTGCATCGTTGCGCGGGTCATGATCTCCTTGCGATCCGGGCCGGCGTCGACGTGGCAGTGGCGGCAGGTCTGGTTGCACATCTTGCCCACGTTCACCTGCAAAATGCTGGTGCCGGCAGGTCGCAAAGGGTATAGCTCGTGCTCGCGCAACTTGGCTCCGAAAAGTGGAAAATCGCCTTCTTCCGTTCCCGCATGCTGCAGCACCTCCAGTTGAAAAGCCGGGTTGGCAAACTGGTGCTGCTGCGCCTTCAGCGATTTAACAGGTATAGGCATGGGCTACATGGTCAGGTCCTTGATCTTGTTCATCATCTGCACGCCATGCACCAGCGCAGCGCCCCCCTTTTATGGCGGCGGCCACGTGCACAGCTTCCATCATCTGGTTTTCGTCAGCACCTTTCTCCAGACAGTCAGAGGTGTAGGCATCAATGCAATAAGGGCACTGCACGGCGTGTGACACGGCCAGGGCGATCAGGGCTTTTTCGCGCTCGGTCAGGGCGCCTTCTTTGAATACCTCACCGTAATAATCGAAAAACTTGCGGCCCATCTCTGGCTGCAACTCACTAATGTTCCCGAATTTCTTCAGGTCCGCCGGATTGTAATACGTATTATCCATAGAAAAATAAAGTCTTATTTACCTTAAAGGTAACAAGAAACTAAGACTCCTGTTTGGTTAGCTCAGAATAGCGCTGAGTTGCCTGTGCAGATGATGGTATACGGGGAGGATGTTCAATTGGCGGGAAAGGTCGGCTCCGCTTCCTGCTTCGGTCTTTTCGTCGAGCACCGTCAAGCTGCCCATGCTGGCCTGCATGCGGTAGCCATAGAGCACGAGTTCGTTCAGCAGTTCGTCGGTTTGCCAGTTGAGCATGGCCAGTGCCTCGGGGTCAAAGCAGTCGATGTGCAGGCCTACCAGGTAAGCACCGCCATTTGTACCGGGTCCCACGACCATGCGGCCTTTACTAAGCGCATCCTGGGCCAGCAGCAGGTCAGCCGGGGTCAGGTCCACGCAGTCGGCTCCGATGCAGATCACACGCTGGTAGCCCATGGAGTAAACTTCCTGAAAGGCATTGGCCAGGCGCTCCCCGAAATTGCTTCCCTCCTGCCGCTCCGGGTAGATCACCACCAGCGGGATACCGGAACCCTTGGCCACAAACAAGGTATGCTGCAACAGCAGGTCGGCCGCTTGCTTGTTCAGTTCAGGGCCATGCTCCTCAGTGAACGTTTTAAAGCGGATCTGCTGCTCAGGCATCTGGGCAAACAGCAAAATGACGGTATCGTGTTGGAGCGTATTCAAAAGAATAATTTAAAATAAAGAGTTTTTATTTCTGGAGTAAAATCCATTCTAAACTCTAGTGGAAGGCAATTTAGTAAGAAACAATCTATAAAAAAGGGAATATTTGCGAAAGAAGTAACAATATCCGCAAAATCCCGCAAATAGAACTTTAACAACACAATATTTAACCCTTTTTTTATCAGTTTATTGTCTCCGGCAGCATAAATAGTCCGCAACCGTATATTTACAGCACATCTTACCTAGAATCTGAAACAAATGGCGATACAAACAATAAATCCTGCAACCAACGAAGTAATCAAAACATTTGAGGAGCATACTTCCGATCAGGTGCAGCAGAAACTGAAAGCAGCCGATGAGGCTTTTCAGCAATGGAAAAACACCGGTTTTGAGGAAAGAGCCCGCCTGATGAACCGCTGTGCTGACATTTTGGAAGAGGAAGCTGAAAAGTACGGGCGCATTATCACACTGGAAATGGGCAAACCACTGAAGGATGCCATATCCGAAGTACAGAAATGCGCCAAGGTGTGCCGTTACTATGCCGAACACGCTGCTGAATTCCTGAAAGACGAGGAGGTCGAGTCCGGTGCCAGCCGTAGCCTGATCGCTTACCAACCGCTGGGGGTGGTGTTGGCCGTGATGCCTTGGAATTTCCCATTCTGGCAGGTTTTCCGTTTCCTGGCCCCTGCCTGATGGCGGGCAACGCAGGCGTACTCAAACATGCCTCCAACGTGCCGCAGTGTGCCTTGGCCATTGAAGAGATCATCCATAAGGCAGGTTTTCCGAAGGATGTCTTCCATACCCTGCTCATTGGCTCAAAGGCAGTAGATGCGATCATCGAAAATACCATTGTAAAGGCCGTGACCCTGACCGGCAGTGAAGGCGCTGGCTCTAAAGTAGCCGAAAAAGCGGGCAGCGAGATCAAGAAAACGGTACTCGAACTGGGCGGCAGTGATCCGTTTATCATCCTCGAAGATGCTGACCTCGAAGCCGCCGCCACTACTGCCGTAAAATCGCGCATGGTCAATACGGGCCAGAGCTGCATTGCAGCCAAGCGCTTCATTGTAGTGGAAGGTATAGCCGATGCTTTCCTGAAGAGGATGAAGGAGAAAATGCAGACCCTCCGTACCGGCGATCCGCTCACCGAAGACTGTGATTATGGTCCGATGGCCCGCCAAGACCTGGCCGAGGAACTGGAGCAGCAGGTACAGGAATCTATCCGGAAAGGCGCCAAAGTCGTGCTGGAAGGTGGCCACGAAAAAGGCTCCGCCTACTTCAAGCCGATGATCATCCAGGATCCGAAGCCCGGCTCTCCTGCCTACGAAGACGAATTGTTTGGCCCGGTAGCCATCGCGTTTGTGGTGAAAGACGAAGCAGAAGCTATCAAAATAGCAAACGACCATAAGTACGGCCTGGCCGGTACTGTATTTACCAGTGATCAGGAACGTGGCTTGCGTGTAGCGCGACAGGTCGAGACCGGTGCCATGTTCGTCAACGCCATGGTCGCTTCAACCCCCGAAATGCCTTTCGGCGGCATTAAAAAATCAGGCTACGGCCGCGAGCTCTCCTACATCGGCATTCGGGAGTTTACCAACCAGAAGAGTATTTGGATTGGGTGATTTAGTGAATGAGTGATTGAGTGAATTGTTGAATGGTTAATTGTGGGAATCGAAGTTTGCAGAGAGTGATATTTAGGTGATTTTCGACATGCGATTCATTGTCGCAAGCTTAAGTACATTTTTGTCATTTCGACCTTAGGGAGAAATCTGAAATAATCCAGATCTCTCATTCCATTCGAGATGACAGCACAAAGTCACTGTTAATTTATTTAAAAGAGTTAAGGCGCGAAGCGTACAGTTGCACAATCGTGCACCAAACAATTCAACAATTTAATCATTCAGCAATTCACTCAATCACTCATTCACTCAATCAAAAATCACGCATACCCCACCAGCTTATATATCACAAAGCCCGTCACTTCGTGGATGATGCGGTGCCAGAGGCGGAAGGCGTCGGGATTAGGTATAAGCAGCTCATCAGGGGTATAGCGGATTTCGGAGGTATAGAAATCGGTCGGGAAAACATCGGTGGCTATACCTGCTTTGTCGAAGCAGGCTTTGGAGCGGCGCATGTGAAAGGCGGATGTCACGAGCAGGCGGCGCTGCAGCTCCGGGTGCTTCTGCAGCATATCTCCGGTGAAGATGGCATTCTGGTAGGTATTGTCGCTGCGAGTCTCGATGATGATGTCCTCTTGCGGCACACCTGCCAGCAATAGGATTTCCTGCAGCATCTCCGCTTCCGGCCTGCGGTCTAAGGCAACGGTGCCGATACCTCCCGTGATCAGAAACTTATCGACCTTGCCCATGCGGTAGAGCTTGAGCGGATGCAGAAAGCGGTCTGCCCCTTTGTTCGTATGCACCCGGTCATCAGCAAAGCCAATGGCCTGGGTCACACCCGTCAGAATGATGGCCACGTCATAATTTTCCACTTGCACCAGCGGCACCGCTTCCAGCTCCCAGGCCCGCATGGTGACGTTCGCTAGAAATGGGTTCGAGAAAACCAGCAGCAGCACCGTAGCTGTCACCAACGTAATGCGTCGCCACTTGGCAGATTTCAGGAAGATGGCCAGCAGCAGCAGTATGGCAATCCAGATAATGGGCATCAGGAAATACTGCAGCAGCTTCGAAAGGACAAAAAACATAAGGGTTTCAGGTATAGCAGATGCAGCAAAGGTATAAAAGGCATGCCATCCCTGAAAGGCTATACCTTAAAAGAGCCTTCTGAAGATCCAGAGCAGCAAAGAGAGTAGAATACTCACCAGGATCATACTCGTAATGGGCATGTAAAATTTGAAATTCTCCCGCTCCACCCGAATATCACCGGGCAAGTTGCCAAACCACCCCAGTTTATCCCCGGCCAACCAGACGATAAGCCCGATCACCACGATCACGACCCCGATAATGATAATGTATTTTCCGATTGGCTGCATTTTCTGACGCTTAATGGTATAATGCCTTAGTTTACGGCAAAGCAAGTTTAGGGATTTAGAGCCTAAAAGCGTAAATTTGAATGTTAGAGTCACCCTAAAATTACCCTATACCTTGAAAGTTTGCATTGCTGAGAAACCGAGTGTTGCACGTGAGATTGCCCAGGTAATTGGAGCCAAAACCCGTAAGGATGGCTATTACGAAGGCAACGGCTACCAGGTCACCTGGACGTTCGGCCACTTTTGCACGCTGCGCGAGCCCGACGATTACCGCCCCGAGTGGAAGCGCTGGAGCCTCTATGATCTGCCTATGCTTCCCGAAAGGTATGGCATCAAATTGATGCAGGACAAGGGTGTGGTGCAGCAGTTCAACATCATCAAAAAGCTGCTCGACAATGCCGAGGAGGTGATCAACTGCGGTGACGCCGGACAGGAAGGGGAAGTGATACAGCGCTGGGTGCTCACCGAGGCTAACTATCGTAAACCTTTCAAGCGTCTCTGGATCTCATCGCTTACCGAGGATGCCATCCGCCAGGGTTTTGCCCGCTTGCGTGAAGGCTCCGAATTCGACTCGCTCTACCAGGCCGGCAAAAGTCGCGCCATCGGAGACTGGCTACTTGGCCTGAACGCCACCCGACTCTTCACGCTCAAGTATGCGCAGGGACGGCAGACGCTCTCTATCGGACGGGTGCAGACCCCTACCCTCGCCATGATCGTGAACCGTCATCACGAGATCGCCAATTTCGTACCCCAACCCTTCTGGGAGCTCAAGACGGTATACCGTGAAACAACTTTTTCGAGCACCAACGGCCGCTTCCACAAAGAGGAAGAAGGTCAGCAGATATTGGAAGCCATCCAAAAAGATGAGCTCACCATCACGGATATCGAAACCAAGAAAGGTACCGAGAGTCCGCCTAAGCTGTTTGACCTGACCTCGCTGCAGATCGAGTGCAGTAACAAGCTGAGCATGTCGGCCGACGAAACGCTCAAAACCATTCAGAGCCTCTACGAGAAGAAAGTGGTGTCCTACCCGCGTGTAGATACCGTGTTCTTGCCGGATGACATTTACCCTAAGATTCCGGGCATCCTGCAGGGTCTAAGTGGCTACCAACAGGAAGTCGCGCCGCTGCTTCAAAGCAAGATCCGGAAGAGCAAGAAGGTCTTCAACAACAATAAAGTAACCGACCACCACGCCATTATACCGACCGGTGCACAAGCCAGTTTGTATGGTCGTGAGGCGGATGTATACGACATCATCACGCGTCGCTTCCTGGCTGCCTTCTACCCCGACTGTATCGTGAGCAACACGACAGTCATGGCGGAGTCGGCAGGCTATACCTTCCGGGTGCGCGGCAAGCAGATCCTGGAGCCAGGCTGGCGCGTGCTTTATGGTGCTGATGATATAAAGTCGGATAGCAGCACGGGCAAGGATGGGAATAAAGAGGAAGAGGAAACAGCCGGCATACTACCCAACTTCGAAAAAGGTGAGCACGGTCCGCATGCGCCGCTGCTTGACAAGAAATGGACGAACCCGCCAAAGGAGTATACTGAAGCGACCCTGCTTCGTGCCATGGAAACAGCTGGCCGGCAGATAGACGATGAAGAACTGAAAGAAGCACTGAAAGAAAACGGCATTGGGCGTCCTTCCACCCGCGCAGCCATTATCGAAACGTTGTTCAAGCGTCAGTATATCCGCAAAGACAAAAAGAAGATCATACCCACCCAGATGGGCATCGACCTGATCGGCGTGATTCGTAACCAGACCCTGAAGTCGGCCGAGATGACCGGGCAGTGGGAGCGTAAGCTGCGCCAGATCGAAGGAGGCTCTTTTAAAGCGGAGGCATTTCTGCAGGAGTTGCAGGAGTTTGTGGTGAGTCTGGTGCAGGAGGTGAAGTACGATAAAGCCACCGTAACCATGGAGGCGCAGCCGGAGCCTGCCCCCGCTAAAGGAGGAACTGCCAAAAAACCGAAAGCCGCCACAGAGGCAATACCTGGCAAAGGCCTTGGCGCATGCCCGGCCTGCGGCGAGGGTCACATCCTGAAAGGCTCCAAGGCTTACGGCTGCATCCGCTTTAAGGAAGGCTGTCGTTTCCTGATCCCGATTGAGCAACAGGGGAAGTCCCTCACCGACAAACAGATCACAGCCTTGCTCAGCAAAGGCAAGACGCCAGTGATCAAAGGATTTAAAGACGAGCAAGGGAACAGCTTCGATGCCACTCTCAGGCTGGATGGTAACAAGCAGCTGGTATTGGAGAAAGCGGAGAAAACACCCGAGGCAGACCCTTTCGCTACATGCCCACGGTGTCAGCAGGGCAGCATGCTCAAAGGCAAGACGGCCTATGGTTGCAGTCGCTTCCGGGAGGGCTGCCAGTTTGTAGTACCTTTCGAGATGGGTGGCAAGCAGCTTACTGATAAACAGATCGGCACTTTACTCACTAAAGGCAAAACTGGCAAGATCAAAGGCTTCACCTCTGCCAAGACCGGCAACAGCTTTGACGCTGCGCTTACCATCAACGACAACTGGCAGGTCGTTTACCTGCTGAACTAACCAGCACAAGATCTATAGGTATAGCCAGCAGGTGTACGGTTTACTTCACTGAAAACAGCACTTCGCCAGTTGAGACATTCGTACGGAAGTCTGTGGCCTGAATCCACAAGGTATAGTCGCCCTGTGGCAGATCACTTGCGTTCAGCAGTGTATCGAATTCGAGTATCTTCTTATCGGGTAAGGTAGTAAAGTTGATGTGGTCTGCATCACCACCGACCGCACGCACACGTACCTGCAACTCCTTTACTTTGTCTTTGTCGGAGGCTGTCAGCTTTACACGAAGTCCTGACGACTTTGATAACTTTTGGTTGTTAGTTGGATTTCGGATCGTTAAAGCGGGCTTTGAACCATCTGGCTGCAGGCTCCCATCCTCAAACACATCTTCACAGGCCGTCAAAGAGACAACCATCACCGCTGAGGCCAGCAATTTTGTAAACTTCATAAGATAGATAAATAGAGAAAATAATCTAAAAGGCCCGCAATTTACTAAATCAATATAATTTACAAAAATCATAAAATAAAAAATATTCAATTTAATAACCCGTATTACGATTAGTTACACAACCCCAAAACCGGCACAACAAACTGATTTCAAATCTTGTAAACAAACTAAGCTCAGCAAATAAAATTTAGACCACCCTTAATAATTCAATTTCATATATATACATAGCCTTAGTTTATTAATAATTAAATACAATTTGTCACTCTACACATATTACCCATATGCTATGTTATGCCCATAGCTTTTGACTGCACTCATATCAGGCTTTTCCATCAATAACTTATGCGCACTATACCCGTAAAAAATACCGGCGTGCCTATTTGGACACACCTTAAATTTGTTCTTTTTTCAAACCTAAAAATTAAAGTAAAGCTATGAGAAGCTATGAAAATTTGGGTAGCAACCCATACAATGACAACTATAGGTCTGAGAGCAGAGGCTCAGGCAGAAATTATTATTCAGGAGATTACGATCCGACCAGCCGCATAAGAGGCTCCTATGGTAGCGAGTCATCAGGCAGAAGCAGCGATTCTTCCCGCATGGGTGGTTTCGGTAGCGGCCGCGACAGCTACTCCTCATCAGGATATGGCGGCACTTCATCTTATGGCCGCTCCGCTGGCAGCTCTAACTACGGCTCGGGTTCCTCTAACTACGGTTCGGGCTCAAACCGCCGTTACGGCAGCAGCGACTGGGATTCATCTAACCGCTCAGGCGACCGTGATGCATGGGACCGCGGTAGCGACGAAGTAAGATCCTGGTTCGGCGATGACGACGCTGAGCGTAGAAGAAGAATGGATGATATGCGTGATCGTGGCAGCGACAGCTACCGTTCATCAAACCGCGGCTACAGTGGTTCCTCGAACTATGGTGGTTCTAACTACGGCTCGGGTTCATCAAACTATGGCAGTGGTTATAGCAGCGGCAACTACGGTTCCGGCTCTTCTAACTATGGCTCGGGCTCGTCTAATTACGGCTCGGGTTCATCCAACTACGGTTCTGGCAACTACGGTTCCGGCTCTTCCAACTATGGTTCAGGCAATTATGGCTCGTCGAGCTATGGTTCTGGCTATGGCAGCGGCAGCAGCTATGGTTCTTCAGGCTACAGCAGCAACCGCGGCTCCAGCGACTGGGATCGTGACAGAGACCACGACAGAGGTTTCTTTGACCGTGCCGGTGACGAAGTAAAGTCATGGTTCGGTGACGAAGAAGCAGAGCGCAGAAGAAGAATGGATGAAATGCGTGACAGAGATCACGACAGCGACTACAACAGCCGCCAAAGAACACATACCAGCTACGGTAACACCTACAGTGGACCTCCGTACTCTTATGGTTCATCCTCTCGCAGAGATTACGAATGGTAATATGAAGGCAAACGGCTTATTAGTCGATGACCTGATATAAACCATACCAAGTTTAGAAAAGCCCGGCCAATACTGGCCGGGCTTTTTGCATGAGAAAAATAGTACAATTTATATATATCCTCCATTGACCTGTTTTCCCCTTCTCAGTAATTTCACCCTGATTAAACCAACCCATTTAAACAGGTATTTCCTATGAAAAGACTCTTACTGATTCTGTGCTGCTTTGCGCTTATGTCAGGCACTGGCTTCGCCCAACAACTTGGCTTTAAAGGCGGTGCAACCTACACAACATTTACCGGTGCTGACACCGACAATTACAAGTATCGGGTTGGGTATACAGGCGGTATATTTCTGCAAAAGCACATCAACAACATGATGGGTCTGCAACTGGAGGCACTTTATACCTCCAAGGGAGCTCGCCGCGAAATCTACTCAGGTAGCAATCTTCAGACAGCTGAGGTATTTAAGCTGAATTACATCGACATCCCTTTGCTCTTTCACGTATCTGCCAGTGGAGTATTTTTTGATCTTGGTCCGCAGGTATCCTTTATCTACAATGCCAGTCATGTGCACGAGGCGCACTCCAGCAACGGCGATAAGATTGTCACCACCAAGCACAACATTTCAGACAACCCTTACACCATTGACTTTGCTTATGTTGGTTCAGTGGGCTACCGTTCTACCAATGGCATTGGCCTGGAAATACGCTACACCGGCGGTTTGAAAAAGATAGATGACGAGGGTGCCTTTGCAAATCGTGAGCGTCGCAATGCCGGCTTCAGCCTGATGCTAAGCTACCTGCTCGGCGGACGCTAGCAGTAACCTTACCATATATCCCAAAGCCCTCCTATCAGGAGGGCTTTTTATTTTGGGTAGACGAGAGCAAAGCAGGACTGTCTCTTTGTGGACAAGTGAGAACGGGAGTTCGAAACTTGCGAGCGAAGCTCAACAGGGGTATCCAGTTGGCCAGTTTCCCACGATATACCACCTACATGGTATAGGCCGGGTCATCTACACCCTTATGGTCCTCTCTAGGGGACACTTTTCTTACTACAAAACCAGCCTCGTTCGTGCAGAAACGCTTATTCAGCAGGTTTCGAACAGTAGTGGTCCCTTCCACCTGAGATAAAGGCGGTATTATTTGCTGGGGCAGGATTCCTCTTCACCAAGATCCTTTCAGGATGACAAAAGACAGGATATTTTGCTTTCTGATCGTCCCTAAAAAACAAAACCCTCGCAAATGCAAGGGTTTTGTTCAATGTAGTTAATAGAAAAATCTAGGTAGTAGTGGTTTTTTAATACGATTAAGCATCTTGCTCCAGGCTGTAGATGTGCTCATAACGTTTCATGTAGTCGCTTTGCTCAAGCACGTTCAGGTCTCTCAGAAGCCCCTCGCTCAAATCGTATACCAGACCGTACAACTTCGGAGGATTGTCAGTCTGCATGGCATTCTGGATAATAGACGTTTTGGACAGATTAAGCACCTGCTCAATAATGTTCAACTCCACCAGGCGACGATGGCGCTGTTCCTCATCCTTGATGCTCAGAAGCTCCGGCTCGTGCAGGCGTATCACATCCTTGATGTTGCGCAGCCAGTTATCGATCAGTCCAAACTGTTTGTTGCTGGCAGCCGCCGCCACACCTCCGCAACCGTAGTGGCCACACACAATGATGTCCTTTACTTTAAGCACCTCCACCGCATACTGTAGCACCGAGAGCAGGTTCATATCGGTATGTACCACCATGTTGGCGATGTTGCGGTGCACGAAAATCTCGCCCGGGCCTGTGCCGGTTACTTCATTTATAGGAATACGGCTATCTGAACAGCCTATGTACAGGTAACGTGGCGTCTGTCCCTTAGCCAGTTTGTTAAAGTAATCCGGGTCTTCGTTGAGCTTACGCTCTACCCACTTTTTATTATTCTCAAATATTTTTTCCATAGTTTTATTTATTCCTAGTGCATATCCAGCACCTGTACTTCTTCTACATTAAACACTTCCACAAATATACCACGTTCGTGCGCTGTTTTCTTGAACTCGTGTATGGCCTCCAGCACATCGTAGTCAATATACTCAGAATTTGCACCATCGATGATCACATGGCTGTTATCCGGCAGTTTCTCCAGCGTCAGCACAATGCTTGCTTTATTCAGGAAGGACACGTGCTCGCTCAGTTTGATGCGAATTGTTTCTTTGTCGCGGTGCTCTTCTTTGTGGAAGAAGTAAGGTGACTTGTAATTGGCTTTCAGGATGAAGAATACCCCCACAGCCAGACCGATCAGGATACCTACCAGCAGGTCAGTAAACAGGATGGCCACGATCGTTACCACAAACGGAATGAACTGTTCATGCCCTAATTTAAGCTGCCCTTTGAACAGGGTTGGCTTCGTCAGTTTATAACCCACCATCAAAAGCACGGCGGCCAATGCTGAAAGCGGTACCTGGTTCAGGAAGCCAGCCAGGAACAGGACAGACAGCAGCAGGAATATACCATGTATAAAGGCTGACATCTTGGTCTTGCCACCTGCAGCGACATTGGCAGAGCTTCGCACAATTACGGCAGTCATCGGGATACCGCCCAGCATACCTGCTATGATATTACCGACACCCTGTGCCTTCAGTTCGCGGTTGTTTGGAGTGCGGCGCTTGTGCGGATCAAGCTTATCAACGGCCTCCACACTCAGCAAAGTCTCCAGACTGGCAATAATCGCAATTGTAAACGCAACCACATAGAGTGAAGGGTTCGTCAATTGATCAAATGCAGGCAAGCGAAGCTCGTTCTGTAATTCGCCCATGCTCGAAATGTTTGGCAGGTTCACCAGGTGTGTACCTGCTACCGCCAGCTCAGGGGAATAGTTGAGGAACAAATAGTTGATACCGACAGAGCCAATCACCACGATCAGGGCACCCGGCACCAGTTTAAAGAGCTTGATGCGCTTCATGAATGGCTGCTCCCACAAGATCAGGATCGCCAGCGAGATAATACCAATGATCAGCGCACCCAGCTGTATGGCAGTGAAGGCATGAAGTATTTCAGAGAAAGTATTGCGCCCATCCGGCTGTAAGAAGTTCATTTCACCGAAGAAGTCATCATCGGCACCCATAAAATGCGGAATTTGCTTCAGAATAAGGATCAGGCCAATAGCGGCCAGCATACCTTTGATGACAGAGGAGGGAAAATAAAGACCAATGACACCGGCTTTCAGGAAACCAAGCGCAACCTGCAACACACCCGCCAATACAACTGCCAGCAAAAAGGCTTCATACGACTGCAGGGTTTCGATACCGTTAAGCACGATCACTGTCAGACCAGCTGCCGGACCACTCACACTTAACTGCGAACCACTAAGCAAGGATACCACCAGACCTCCTACTACACCGGTAATAATACCAGCTAAAAGTGGGGCTCCGGAAGCAAGCGATATACCTAAACAAAGTGGTAGGGCAACAAGGAAAACGACGAGGCCAGCGGGAATGTCTTTACCCAGACTGGCAAAATAATCTGATTTGGAAGAGGTGTTTTTCATAATAAGGTGGAGAGTAAAAAATTAGGCAAGCATGTAAACTAAAAGTCCCAACTCACATCCCTGCGCTGACCAACAGGCCAGCTGCAGGAACGTAAGTCAGAATACTCACCTTATGTTTACAAAAGTACGGGGGAGGTATTAAGCCAGTATTAAAACGGCATTAAAATGAAATTAAAATGCGTTTTTGGCCGAAATAAATCCGATTGCCTGCGGTAAACGCAAGGTCACGACTGTCCCTTCGTTTACACGGGAATCTATCGAAATGGAGCCTTTGTGGAGTTTTATGATGCTTTCTGTCAAGGGCAGACCAATGCCATGACCCGTAATATTGCGCACATTGTTTGCCCTGAAAAATGGCACAAATACATGCCTCAGGTCGTGCGGTGCTATACCTACTCCCTTGTCTGCAACCTGCAACACAACCTCCCGCCGGTCAGCGGAAAGCCGCACGGTGCTGTACTCTCCCTTCGGTGAGAACTTGGCGGCATTTTCCAATACATTGACAATGGCAATCAGCAGCAGCGCATCATTGCCCTTTACGATCAGGCGGTCCTCATCATCAGGTAGGTTGTCAAAATCTATGTTGAACAGCGCCCCCGGATGCCGCTTTAGCGCCTGCTCATGTGCCATCCACAGCAACTCGTCGAAACGCAACTGGGACAGCTTGATTTTAGAGGTATCCACGCTTGCCTGCGCTATCTGCAGCAGTCCGTTCGACAGTTCAGCCAAGAGCCGGGCATCTTCGAGAGTGGAGGCCAGCACCCGCTGGTACTCTTCTTTCTCGCGGGGTTTCATCAGCGCCACCTCTAACTCACCGATCATGGCTGTCAGCGGCGTACGCAGTTCATGGGAGGCGTTCGACACAAAGGTACTCTGCATTTCAAAAGCCATCTCCAGCCGGTCCAGCATCTTATTAAAGGTCTGGGCCAGGTGCGACAGCTCGTCTTTGCCGTCCGCATCGCTCAGGCGCAGGTGCAGGTCGGAGGCGCTGATCTTTTCTACCTCGCTTACCACTTTGGTAATAGGACGCAGTGCTTCACGGGCAAAGGCCCAGCCCGCCAGCAGGATCACGACCATCGAGCCCAGAAAGCCCACGATCAGGATGACCTTAAGGTGCTGCAGCTTGCGCAGACTATAGGCATCCACGGAAGAGGAGAGCACGATAAAATCACCCTCATTATCTTCGTAGAGGATGCCCACGACCTGGCGTTCGTCCTGTGCGTACTGCACCATGCGCTCCTCCTTCACTCGCTCCAGCACCTCAGGCGCCACTTCCAGTTCCCCATCTCCGTCTGAGAAAAACAGGCTGCCGTCCTGCCGGTAAATGCTCACCATTTCATAAGGAAGCACCCGGTAGTACCGGATCTGATTGCTGCGGCGTGCCCTTTCGCTCACCTCGTCGGCCTCCAGTATGTGGGCGGCCGTGTCATAGGCCCGGCCTTCGATGCGCTTGTAAAAGTCGTCCTGCCGGTAGAGGGAGGTGAAGTAATAGATCACCAGCGAGAACAGGACCAGGATCAGGGCGAATATACCTGCAAACTGCAGGGTCAGTTTATTGCGGATGGTCATGCGTCGTCCTCCTTGAGCACATAGCCCATGCCCACCAGGGTATGGATCAGTTTACCAGGAAAGCCTTTGTCTATCTTTTTGCGAAGGAAGTTAATGTATACATCAATCACGTTGCTGCCTGTGTCAAAAGAGGTTTCCCATACGTTCTCGGTGATATCGACCCGCGAAACGACACGCCCCCGGTTGCGCAGCAGGTAGTGCAGCAGGGCAAATTCCCGGGCTGTCAGGTTGATGGGTTTTCCGCCGCGGGTCACTGTTTTGCTGCCCATATCCATTTCAAGGTCTGCTATGGAGAGCTTCTCCCCTCCCCCGTTATCACCTGACCGACGGGTAAGGGCACGCAGGCGGGCCAACAATTCTTTAAACTCAAAAGGCTTGGGGAGGTAGTCATCCGCTCCGGCATCCAGCCCTGTGATCTTATCGTCGGTGGAACCAAGCGCTGTGAGCATCAGGATCGGGACCTGCGACTTTTTCTTCCGGATAGCCTGGCACACTTCCAGCCCGTTCATGTGCGGCAATATAATGTCCAGTATAATGAGATCATACTCGTTTTGCATGGCCATCTTCAGACCAAAATTACCGTCGTAGGCCTGCTCCACTTCATACGACTGTTCTTCCAGACCCTTTTTGATAAAGGAAGCTACTTTGGGTTCGTCTTCTACCAGCAGTATTCTCATATTCCAGTCACCGTTTACGTGTTTACCCGGACAAGATACGAAAAAACGCTACTGAGCCGTCCGGCAGCTTGCAGTTGCGCCAATATCTGTATATTTTAGATGAAGACAAACAGTTTATGGCACACGATCATCACCATCACGGAGGCCACGGCCATCACCATCACCACGGAGGTGACAACATCAAGGTTGCTTTCTTCCTGAACCTGGGCTTCACTGTGATCGAGGTATTTGGCGGACTCTGGATCAACAGCATGGCCATTCTTTCGGATGCCTGCATGATTTAGGCGATTCGCTCTCGCTGGGCCTTGCCTGGTACTTTGACCGTCTCTCCCGCAAAGGCAGCGATCAGCAGTACTCTTACGGGTATAAACGCTTTTCGCTCCTGGGCGCTGTTATCAATTCGATCGTTTTATTAATTGGCTCAGGTATCGTGCTTTGGGTTTCGATCCCGCGCCTCTTTAACCCGGAGCCCGTACATGCACCTGGTATGATCGGATTTGCCATACTGGGCGTGCTGGTGAACGGAGCGGCTGCCTTGCGCCTAAACAAGGGGGAATCGCTGAACGAGCGGGTGGCCATGCTCCACCTGATGGAGGATGTATTGGGCTGGGTGGCCGTGCTCGTAGGTGGTATTCTTCTCTATTTCTTTGACTGGCCCATCATCGACCCGCTGCTTTCATTGCTCATCACTTGCTTCATACTCTACAATGTGGTGCGCAATCTGCGCAAGGGCCTTCAAATCCTGCTGCAGGGCACTCCCGCCAACATCAGTTTGCAGGAAGTGCGCCGACGACTGCAACTTCTCCCTGAAGTGCGCTCCGTGCATGACCTGCATCTCTGGACGCTGGACGGCATGAGTCATGTACTGACCATGCACGCCGTCGTAAATCAAAACCTGAACTTAGAAGAGGCGCACGGTGTGAAGCAGCGTATACGCGATACCATGCAGGACGCGCACATAGACCATGTAACGGTAGAACTGGAAATGCCGGGGCAGGAATGCAGCCAGGAGTACTGTACCCCTGACCTGCCTAATTCTGGTTAAGCTGCACCGCCTGGCGCACCAGGTCGCTGAAATATTCTTCGTCAATATCCTCGAGCGTACGCAGCTTGATGTGCGGCAGCTGCCCGTTGCGGCTTACCAGGCGCTTGTTGGGGTCATCAAGTTCTTTTCCGCGGAAAAGCCGAAATGAAGTCCGCTACGCGAAGAGGCGAAGTAGCATACGGGGCCGTAAAAGAAATAGCAGGGATTTTCCCAGCGCACACACTCTTCCAGGTGAGCAGCCGTCTGGCTGATGATGCGGCGTACTGCTTGCGCTAATAGCTGTTTCTCAGGTGTAAGTTTGTCGATGTATTCATCGACCTGGTTAGTGGATATCTTGCTTCTCATACAGGGTATGTATCGGCCTGTGTGGCCTGAGCCGTTAATTTACAGCTAAATATACATATCTTTTAATATTGGAGCAAAAAATCTGTCATCGCTTATACAAGGTCCTTCTTATTCGGTTGCAAGGCACTACGTAGTTTCGGTAGATAAACCTGTCTTTCACAAATACTTATACCTCAGGTATAGGGTCAGGCCATTTCCAGATGCTGTAATAACCTTTCTTCCAATTCGTCGAGCTGGCAGAAGCCGCTGGTGAGCAGTTCCGGCCCCATACCTCCTTCCATGTATACACTGGGCAGGTTCGTAACCCCTAGCATTTCGACAAACTCAAACTCCTTCTCGGTCGCGTCAATGATCTCCTCAGCCTCAAACAAGGTATAGAACAGGTTTTCCTGGATGCCAAAAGGGCGGACCGCATGGGCGAGCACCTGCGGATCAGCCAGGTTCAGGCCATCGGCATAGAAAGCAGAGTGCATGGCCCGCAGTATCTCAAGCGTGAGCGCAGGCCTGAGGCGACGCACCACGTGCAAGGCGCGGCAGGCGGGCTCTGTGTCGTACACAAAGTCTTCCCGCAGAAACAGGTTGTAGTTAAACGGCAGACTGGTACGCTCCTGCACCCGGTGCCAGTTCACCGCCAGTCGCTCCCGCTGCTCACGCGAAATAGGCTCTCGGGCAAACGGGTGGAGCCCTCCGGCCACAACTTCTACAGTCAACCGACCATGCCATAAGGCGCGCAAACGGCGGATCACGTGCGTGAAACCGTAGCACCAGGCGCACATCGGGTCGGTCACATATAGCAGTACAGGGTTGTAAGGACTATTGGTCATAGGCAATTTTTACACTTCCCTTAGGTTTTACCCCAATGCCGGCAGATAGGTTCAGGCATAAATCATCTTTATGGTCATGCCGCCGTCTATCACCAAATGCTGCCCTGTGATAAAGCCGGCTTTGTCGGAGCACAGAAAAAGCGCTGCCTCAGCGATATCCTGCGGCTCTCCTATACGGCCTACCGGGTGCTGCTCCTTGTCCTGGCGGGTATGCTGCGGCTCGTAGCGATTCTTCTCTTTTTGCCAGGGCCCGGTTTCGATCCAGCCGGGTGCGATGGCATTTACCCGGATGCGGTCAGGCGCCAGACTAACGGCCAAGGAATGAGTGAGCGCCTCCAGTCCACCCTTGGAAGCCGAGTAGGCGAAGGTATCGGGTTCTGACATGAAAGCGCGTGTGCTCGTGATATTCAGGATGGCAGGATGCGCTGACTTGTGCAGCAGCGGCACCCCATACTTGGCGCAAAGCACTGGCCCGCGCAGGTTCACCGCCAACACCCGGTCAAATTCCGACATCAGCATCTGGTCCAGATCACCTATAAAAGGATCGGCTATACCTGCGTTGTTTACCAGCACATCCAGCTGACCGTGCTCCACTTCCACTTTTTGCATCAGGGAAACCACCTCCTGCTCGGCGCTCACGTCGCAGGGTATAAAGCTGGCAGTCAGCTGCCGGGCCTGCAGTCGCTGCAAGGCTTCCTTTCCTGCTTCCTCGTCCGCATCGGTTAGCACGACGTGAGCCCCCGCCTGGGCAAAAGCCTGCGCTATACCCAGGCCTATACCTTGCGCTCCACCGGTGACCAGTACTACTTTATTTGTATAATCTGCTGTGGCCATATGTTCTGTTTTATCTCTCTATACCTGTCTGCACAGCAAAGCAAACCCGCTGCTGGGCAGGAGCTATACCTGGCCACGCAGCGGGTTTGCTTTGCTGTGCCTTCCGGCTTATCTTTTCTCGAGCTGGCGCTTAAGTTTATCTTCTACGTTCTTCAGCAACTCATACCAGTTGTCGCCATTGTCTTCGGCAAACGCGTCGGTGCCGGGTATACCTACTCGCATGCTCAGTTTCTTGGCATCGGTCGCGTGGTTCGCCTCTTCCTTGAAGTACACGTCCACAGAGTCTATCTTTTTGGCATGGCGCTTCAGTTTAGAGATAGTGTTGCGAATATGCTGCTGCACGTCGTCTGTAATTGATATGTCTACAGCCTGTACGTCAATCTTGATTCCTTCGAAATTCTCTGTATAATTCATGTTCTGTCTTATAAGTATGGTGTAAAACGGGAGGCTTTGTTCAGAGCATCCCGGTGCTGAAATTAAACGGTCGCCTGCCATTAAGGTTTACGCTGACAAAGTGTCCTGCGAAGCAACATCGCCCCGGCACCGTTCGTTTTTATGCATAATCACCCAAGGTTTACCGTTATGCAAAACTTACCCATCAATTGGCTGACAGAAGGATTGCTTGACTTTGAATATAAAAAATACCGCCTGCTGGCCTACCTGCAGGCAGTCCGGTCCGAGTTCGGGCAACAGCGCCTCTACCCTGTCTTTTCTGACCTGATCATGCACTACCGTAACCTGCAACAGGTGCGCGAGCACAAGAAGCTGGTATACGAAGCCTTTCCACAGCAGATCACCCGTGCCGATTTTGAGAAGCTGGAGCTGGTATATGAAAAGATCGTAGAAGATGACGAAACCATGGCCCAGATCGAAGAGGTGATCCAGTATGCCGCGCCGCTTTTTCAGGAGGCCGTGTACCAAGGCAGGGAGCTGTATGACTTTATAGAGCGTCACCTCGAAATCAATCCTGTGGGTATTACGCCGATGTATTTCAACGAGGGCTACCTATTCCTGGACGCTTTCCGGGCAAGGAAACGCAGGTGTACGTATACCGCATCACCGTTTTTGAGAACACCTATGAGAAGTACCGGGGTATCAACACACAGCTAGTCCGCACCGTGCGCCGCGGGCTTGCCCAGACGCACGAAAACCTGAAGGTACAGCTAGTCAAAGAAAACCAGGAGCTGCCCAATCCTGCCACGTTTGTGGTGGTCGCCAAGGTTCCCTGCCCGCTCGACAGCGCCCTGCTTCCCATAGCCAAACGATCGCTGGTGAAGTATGTGACGCGCCTGGCAGCCTGAGCCGGACTTGGTGCAAAGGGTATAAATTTATACCTTCGAACTTCAGAAAACGAGAAATATACCATGGAGATCAACCTCACCCGCGTAGACCAGGACTATCACTTCGAAGCCAGAGGCGCCGCCAATGTCGCCATTAACATAGATGCCAACCCCGAAATTGGGGGCCACAACGAGGGCGCCCGCCCTATGGAGCTCATGCTGATGGGCCTGGGCGGCTGCAGTGCCATCGATATTATCAGCATCCTCAAAAAGCAGCGCCAGCCCATCGAAAGCTTTGATATCAATGTAAAAGCAGAGCGCCAGAAGGTAGAGGAATTTAATCTCTTCAGCACCATTCACGTCCACTTCAAGATCGGTGGTCAGTTGGACGAGGACAAAGTACGCCGTGCCATTGAGCTTTCGCTGGAGAAATACTGCTCTGTCGCCGCCATTCTATATAAAACAGCCACGATCACACATTCTTTTGAGATTGTGTAGTTAGGGGTTTGTTGCCCCTTGTAGGTCAGCTCTCCCCTTTTAAAGAGGGCCCCTCCCCAAGACAGGGGAGGGAAACTTGGGAACGATTGTCATCCCCCTGCCCCCTTCTTTGTCGAGGGCCCCTACCCCCAAGGGGGACTTCTCTAGAAGCTGCTTATTTTCAAGTATAGCTGCGTAATTTCTGTCTTTAGCTGTTCCTGCTGCTTATACCCACCCCTGCCCCTCCCAAGAGGGGATTTTCTGCCACTGTTATTCAACAGGTATAGGCTTCGTAGCACACATACCACTGGCGGGTATAGCACGACATACTTGCACGGCGGCTATGAAACAGATCACTGAGCCAGGTTCACTTTTTGGCACTCCTCTATTGGGGGTGAAGGGTCCCTCTTTCGAGAGCGTTCAGCGAGTGGGGGTAGGGGCCCTCGATTTTTTTATCAAGAAAAAAAGTAGGGCCCGCCCGGCCAGGCCAAGTTACCATACCATCCCACTATACCTTAGCAAACCACCTTTCCCTCCACGAACCTCCCCTATTTACCGACGAATGGCTTATAGGCTATATTAGGCTATTCATATAGAAATGCGACGCCTTGGTATATTCCGTTTTCAGGAGTCAAAAACCCGGTTTTTCTTTACAACAGCAAGAATTTACAGAAGACCGGAAATATGAAAAGAGAACGTATACACCAACTCGAAAAAACTATGAAAAAGAGCCTGCTGCTCGCCCTGCTGGGACTGAGCACAGTGCCGGCTCTGGCACAGGCACCGCAGGCTGCCCCACAACAGCAGGCCGCCTCAGGTATGGCCGTGCCGCGCGGCAACGCGACCATCACAGGTACCGTGCAGGACGCTGACACTAAAAAGCCTGTGGAGTTTGCTACTGTTGCGCTGATCAACCTGGCGACAGGCAAACCGATTGACGGGGCTATGGCTGACGACAAGGGCCGCTTTACGATCAGCAAGGTAGGCGTAGGCAAGTACAGACTGCAGGTGAGCTTCCTGGGCTATCAGCAGAAGCTGGTTGAGGATGTGACAGTGAGCTCTGACAATGCCAGCGTGAATGTGGGTGCCGTGGCCATTGCCTCTGATGCCAAAAAGCTGAGCGAAGTCGTGATCACAGGCGAGAAGCCGCTGGTAGAAGAGAAGATCGACCGCACGGTATACAACGCCGAAAAGGATATCACCAATTCGGGTGGCAATGCGGCGGATGTGCTGCAAAAGGTACCTGCCTTTCGCTGGATACAGACGGCAACGTACAGTTGCGCGGTAGCTCTAACGTGCGTGTACTCATCAACAATAAGCCGTCTGCTATTATGGCGGGTAGCGTGGCAGATGCTCTTAAGCAAATCCCGGCCGACCAGATCAAGTCTGTGGAAGTGATCACCAGCCCTTCTGCGAAGTATGACGCCGAAGGTACAGCTGGTATCATCAACATTATCACCAAAAAAGACGGTGGACTGCAAGGTGTGACCGGTTCGGTAGCTGCCACAGCGGGCACGCGAAACAGCAATGCCAATGCCAGCCTCAACATCCGTCGTGGCAAACTGGGCATTAACGGCACCTTTGGTGGCAACATGTTCTATAACCACGGCAACATGAGCAACACCATCCTCGCCGGCAATACCACCAGTTTCCAGTCTGGCAAGACACGCATCAATGGCTCGTTCATGAACGCGCTGATCGGTTTTGACTACGACCTCAATCCGAAGAACAACATCTCGGGCAGCATCCGCAGCAACGGCGGTACTTTCAAAATGGAGAACGACCAGGAAGTGAGCAGCCGCGAAGGCAATACCCTGATCCAGGACTTCCGCAACGAGATCCGCAACCGCAACGAGCGCATCGGCACAGACTATAACCTGGACTATACCCGCACGTTCAAGAAGCCCGGCCAGGAACTTGCGCTCCTGTCGCTTTACTCGGTTACCAATACTGACAACGACATTCGCCAGGACTACCTGAACGAAAGCGAGAACCCTTACCTGCTGAAGCGCAACCTGAACGAAGGTGCTAACAAAGAGCTGACTTTCCAGGCGGACTATACCCATCCGTTTGCCAACAAAACGATGCTGGAGTTGGGTGCCAAGTCTATTTTCCGTGATGTGGAAAGTGACGCCCTGTACCGCGACATCCTGAGCTCTGGGGACGAAACCCGCCGCACTGATGCCTTCTTCTATGAGCAGGATGTGTACGCTACTTATATGACCTACGGCTTTATGCTGAAGAAAAAGCTGAACGTGAAAATGGGTGGCCGTTACGAGTATACCGATATCAACGCCGACCTGCAGGGAGACAACGACTACGCGCTGAACTATGATAACTTTATACCGAGCGTGGCCCTGTCCTACAACCTGAATCAGAAGCATACCTTCCGCGCCAACTTCACGCAGCGTATACAGCGTCCTTCCCTGTTCTACCTGAACCCATATGTGCAGGAGCAGACTTCCAACACCCGTGTGCAGGGTAACCCGAACCTCGATGCCGAACTGACGGACCTGTTTGAACTGGGCTACAGCACCTTCTTCAAGACGACATCCCTCAGTGTGACCGGTTACATGCGCCAGACGGACAATGCGATCGAAACGGTGGCTAACATCGAAAGGGAGACAGACACCAACGGCCTGCCTGTGGACGTGACGACTCTTACATTCGACAACATCGCCAAAAACAAAACCTATGGGGTGAGCTTGTTCGGAAATACCAAGCCGACCAACAACTGGACCATCGGCGGTAGCTCCAACATCTATTATGTAGACCTCAACGGCAAGTATGCCAGCAACAGTGGCTGGATGTACAACATCAACGCCAACTCATCTTATACCTTCGGAAAAGGTATATCAGCACAGTTCAACGGTGGTTTCAACTCCCGCCGCATCCAGCTGTTGGGTGAGTTTGCTGCCTTCTCGTACCACACCATCGCGATCAAGAAAGACCTTTTCGACAAGAGAGGTGGTATCAGCCTGGGCCTGGACAACCCGTTCAGAGAGAGCATGCGCATGCGTAACGATGTGCGTGTGGAGGAATCACCTACCAACCCAAGAGCCTACACCCAGCAGATCCGCATCAACAACTTCAACCGTGGGGTGCGTGTGAGCTTCAACTACAACTTCGGTAAGATGGAGCAGCAGCGTCCGCCTAGGCGCAAGAAGAGCATCAAAAACGATGACGCCAAGCAGGGAGACAGCAACGGCATGAACTAAAACCTAAAACCCTTAACCAGCAAAAAGCCCTCCTGACAGGAGGGCTTTTTGTTTATGCTCTATACTGCGAAAGCCATTGCACGGCTTCCTCTTTGCTCGTAAACATGCGGGTGGGATTCTTGGGCCTGTTCACGTGAATGTAAATGTTGGCAGCCATCTTCACCATGGGCGAAGTCACCAGAATTGCACTGGCAGCAACCCCTTTATTACCTTCGTCGGCCAGATAGTCCCGTGCTTCTTTGGTAGAGTGCTTTACCTGCGTAATGTCGAACAGACTCGGGTATACCTGCTCGCCAATGTAGTTTAATCGGTCCTGCACGCAGATACGGGCTTTTTCCACATCAAGCTCTCTTACCTCGTTATAAATACAATACAAGATTCCCTCTCTCAAATAAAGTTCGAGGCAATCCGTTTTAATTGGACTCTTTTCGTATTCTTTTTCGAAATTTGCCATTCAAATTTGAATTGGATCTATCGTTCGCATGTTCTGCTTTATCGAGACTGCGAACATAGCAAAACACATGGCAAAGATACGACATAATAACATCATTGATACGGTTGATTCCGTACTTTCTGTTTCTAAAAAAAAGGGGATCATTCACCTGCATGCTGAAGACCAAAACCTTAGTGGTCAGCACTTAACATTGCATGGCAAGCAGGTGCTGCACTTTGGCACCTGTGGCTACCTGGGGCTGGAGCACCACCCGCAGGTAAAGCGCGGTGCCATCGATGCCATCGAGCGTTACGGCACGCAGTTCCCGATGTCGCGCACCTACATCTCCAATCCTTTGTACCGCGAACTCGAGGTTCTGATTAAGCAACTGTACAACGCACCGGTCGTTATCTCTAAAAATTGTACACTTTCGCACCTCACCGTTATACCTAGCATTATACGCCAGTCAGACCTGGTTATACTTGACCACCAGGTACATGCCAGTGTGCAGGAAGCCGTGAAGAAGCTACTCAGCCAGGGGGTGACTGTGGAAATGGTGCGCCATAACAACCTCGAGATGCTCGAAGACCGCATTAAAAAGCAGCGCGGCAAGTTTGAGCGCATCTGGTACATGGCCGACAGTGTGTACTCCATGTACGGCGACTTCGCCCCTATCAAAGACCCTGATTGCCCTCGACGAAAAATACGAGCAGCTATACCTGTACGTGGACGATGCGCACGGCATGAGTTGGGCTGGCAAACATGGTACAGGCTATGCCATGAGCCAAATGCCGGATGGTCTCTACCGCAAAATGATCCTGACCGCCAATCTGGGCAAGGCCTTTGGTGCCTGCGGCGGCCTGTCACTCTTCCCGAATGAAGAATGGTATAACAGAGTAAACAACTTTGGCGGCCCCCTCACCTTTTCGGTGCAGATAGAGCCTGCCACGCTGGGAGCCGCCATTGCATCGGCCAAAATCCACCTGAGCGACGAGATCTATACCTACCAGCAGGGACTGCAACGCAAGATCGCCTATTTTAACCACCTCCTCAAGCAAACCGATCTGCCCCTGGTACACGAAAGCGAGAGCCCGATCTTCTATATCGGCACCGGCACCATGGAAATGGGCAACCACTTGGTACAGGCCTTGTTGCAGGATGGCGTTTATGTGAACCTGGCTACCTTCCCGGCTGTACCGGCCAAGAACATCGGGGTGCGCATTACCATCTCACTCACCAATTCAGACGAAGACATTGAAGAACTGGTACGCAAGCTGCAGCTGCATTTCCACCTGGCGCTGGCCGCTACTAACCAGACGCAGGAGAATATCCGAAAGGCCTTTAAGATGGCGCCGCCTGCTCAGCCCCTTGCACCGGCAGTTGCTCAGCCAACTTCTGCCAGCGGCATCAGCCTGCAGCGCTATACTTCCATCACTCAGATCGAGGCAGGGCTCTGGAACAAGCACCTGGGCCGCCGGGCTATGTTTGACTGGGAAGGCATGCGCTTTCTGGAAGATTCGTTCAGCAATAACCCTGAGAAGGAAAACAACTGGGATTTCCGCTACTACACCGTGCAGGACCCGGAGGGGAAAGTGGTGTTGTTGACCTTTGCCGCCATTGCTTTGCTTAAAGAGGACATGTTTTCGCAGGCCTCTATTTCCAAAGCACTGGAACGCGAACGGGAAGCCAACCCTTATTACCTCACCACCACCGGCATCGTGCTGGGCAGCTTGTTCACCGAGGGAAACCACCTCTACCTGGACCGTACCAGCCCATACTGGAAAGAAGCGCTGAAGGCACTGTTATCGGAGCTGAGCAAAGAGCAGGAAGCGAACCAGGCCAGCAGCATCCTGCTTCGCGACCTCGACGATAAGGATCCGGAACTGGATGAATTTATGGTGGAGCAGGATTTCGTGAAAATGCACCTGCCGGAGTCTTGTGTGGTCGAGGAGCTGAACTGGACAGATGAGGATGGCTTCAGAAAGACGCTCTCCAAGAAAGGACGCGAGAACTTTGTGCAGAAGATCAAGCGCAATGAGCACTTCTACGACGTGGTGGTCAAAGACCGGCTCGACGCTGAAGAGCTGCAGCACGCCATGGCTTTGTTCCGCAACGTGAAAAACAACAACTTCGCCATCAATAACTTTTTGTTTCCGGAGAAGATGTTTCAGCAGCTCAACGAAAGCAAGTCCTGGGAATTTATCGTACTCTATATAAAAGAGGAATACTCGATCAGCCGCAAGCCGGTAGCCGTTGCCTTCTGCCACAGAAATGTCGCGAATGTGTATAGCTTTATGCTGATCGGGATGGATTATGAATACCTGATGACATACGGGGTATACAGGCAGACGCTTTACCAGGTAATAAAGCGCGCCAATGCCCTGCAGTGCATACAGGTAAACATGGGAATATCGGCCACTATCGAAAAGAAGAAAGTAGGCGCAACTCCTTATCCGAAAGTTGGCTATTACCAAAGTAAAGACAACTTTGCACTGGAGATGATGGGTGCCACCTTTGCCATTGAAAAAGAATAGGTCAATAACACCGGAAGCGGTGAAAAAACGAAGCGAGTGAAAGTACTAAAAGAGCGAATAGAGGAGATCATGTCCCTGATCACCGAGGTTGCCAGCGGAAACTTCGACTACCAGATCGAAACTTCCGAAACAGGCGACGAAATGGATGCCGTGATTGCAGGTATAAACATGCTGGGGCAGGAGCTCAAAAGCTCCACGGTGTCCCGGGACTTTATGGAGAGCATTTACCGCGGCGTGGTGGACATGCTCCTCGTACTCAATGCTGACTTTACGATCCGGTCCGTAAACGAGTCCCTGGAAGAAGCGCTGGGCTACCGGGAAGATGAACTGCAAGGCAAGCATTTGTCGGTGCTGCTCCCCAAAGACCATGTGCCGACGCTGGTGTCGCTGATGGAACAGTGCCGCTCCCAGGACAAGTGCCTGAACAAGGAGTTGCAATTCAAAACAAGGCAAAGCCAGCCAGTGCCGGTTTCCTGCTCTTTCTCCCACATCCGCAACAGCCACAAGGAAGTAGACGGTGTGCTGATCGTGGCCAAAGACATCACCGAACTGAAGCAGAACGAGAAAGCACTTCGCAAGGCCAAACGCAAAGCAGAAGCTGCCAACGAGGCCAAAAGCAATTTCCTCTCCAGCATGAGCCACGAGATCAGGACGCCGCTCAATGGCATCATGGGCTTTACGGACCTGCTGCTGGGCACCGAGCTGAACGACACGCAAAAACAGTACATCAACCTGATCAAATCGTCGGGCACTACGCTCACCAAACTGCTCAACGACATCCTGGACCTCCACCGCGTAGAGCAGAACAAAATTTATCTGGAGGCCATCCCGTTTGAGCTGCGCGAAAACCTGGAGGCCAGTCTGGGCCCGTACCGGCACCTGGCCGAGAGCAAGGGGCTGCGCTTTGACTGCGCCTTTGATCCTAGTGTGCCGCAGTGGGCGATCGGTGACCCGACCCGCATCAACCAGGTGGTGATCAACCTGGTGAGCAATGCCATCAAGTTTACAGAACAGGGCAGCATTGAGGTGCTGTTCAAGGCCGAGCAGCTGCCCGACGATGAGCTGCTGCTCTACTGCTCTGTGAGTGATACCGGCATCGGTATACCTGCCAGCAAGCAGGCCCTGGTGTTTGAGTCTTTTACCCAGTCCGACCAGTCTACCTCCCGCAAGTACGGCGGCTCAGGACTTGGCCTGGCAATCAGCAAGAAGTTAGCCCGGCTGCTGCAGGGCGACCTGCAGGTGATCAGCCCATTGCCAGGCCAGAAACAGGGTTCATTGTTCTGGTTTACGATCCGGCTTAAGCGCATGCAGGTCAGGCAGTCTGTGCAGCAGGAAGTGGAGGACGACAGTAACTACCGGGTGCCTGTAGGCAAGCACCTGCTCGTGGTAGATGACAATGAGATCAACGTGATGCTACTCGAGACGGTGCTCGAAAACTTCGGGGCGAAGGTAACTGCTGCTTTCAGCGGGCAAGAGGCCATCGACCTGGCACGCAAAGACAAGTTTGACCTCATCTTTATGGATGTGCAGATGCCCGGCATCAGTGGCCTGGAGGCAGCCCGTATGTTGCGCCAGGAAAAATGTGACACGCCTATCATCGCCTTTTCGGCCAGCGCCTACAGCAGCGACATCGAAAACAGCCTGGCTTCGGGCATGAACGACTACCTCTGCAAACCCTTCGAGCAAAGCGACCTTGTTGGGCTGCTCAGGAAGTGGGTATAGCCTCTCGTTTCAAACGTATGTCCTGTTTCATCCGTAAAACAAGGTATAAGATTTATATAAATTTAAAGTCTAAAATACGATGAACGAAACAGAATATAGAACCAGAGGAAACTGGAACGAAATGAAAGGCAAGATCAAGCAGAGCTACGGCGACCTGACCGATGATGACCTGACCTACGACGAAGGCAAGCAGGACGAATGGCTCGGCAAACTGCAGCAGAAGACCGGTAAGGCGAAAGGCGAACTCAAAAAATGGATCGATTCGCTGTAAGCTGACAGCTTTTTGACAAGTACAAACACCCCGCACAGGCTACGGCCTGCTGCGGGGTATTTTTTTATATCCGCACATTCGTGCATCATGTTATAACGAATATTGCTTTTATATTAATTAAATATATCCTATATTCAACGAAACTAACCTATTCACCTTTAAACTACATGTTGAATTATGGAAAAAAACTACTATCCATCATTTTACCGCTTATGGTGCTCTGGTCAGCCAGCGCCTTTGCCCAGGACAGGGCAGTAAGCGGTAAGGTGACAGAAGCCTCGTCAGGCAATGGCCTGCCCGGGGTGAGTGTTGCCGTCAAAGGCACAACCATCGGCACTGCAACGGACGCGGAGGGTAACTACCAGGTCCGGGTACCCGATGCCAATGCCACCCTCGTGTTCCGCTACCTGGGCTATACCACCCGTGAGGCAGTGGTGGGCAACCAGAGCACAATCAATGTGAGCCTCCAGACCGACGCCCGTCAGCTCGACGAGGTGGTGGTGACGGCCCTCGGCATCGAGCGTAGCGAGCGCTCCCTCGGCTATGCCACGCAGCAGGTGCAGGGCGACAACCTGACCTTCACCAAAGAGCAGAACGTACTGGCTCGCTTGCCGGTAAAGTAGCCGGTGTGCAGGTAACAGGCTCTTCGGGCGCCAGCATGGGCGGTACTCAGAAGATCAAGATACGTGGCGTTAACTCGATTGCCGGCGTAGACCAGCCGCTGATCGTAGTGGACGGCACCCCGATCTCCAACGCCAACTTCGCCGGCGCCGACCAGGCGGACTACGGTAACCTGGCACAGGACATCAACCCGGAGGATATTGAGTCGGTGAACGTGCTGAAAGGCCCTGCGGCCTCTGCCCTGTACGGTATCCGTGGGCAGTATGGCGTGATCATGATCACCACCAAGAAAGGTCAGAAAGGCCCTAAAAAGGTAAGCGTGCAGCTTAACTCTGCCTTCTCGGTGGAGCGTGCCGTGAACTTCATGCCGATGCAGAACATGTACGGCGGCGGTTCCAGCCAGACCTGGCGCACCCTGCCAAACGGCGATAAGTATGTAGACGTGTCCGTAGATGAAAGCTGGGGCCCTAAAATGGACGGTACACCGGTTCGCCAGATCTTCAGTTTCTACCCACAGGATCCGGAGTATGGTCAACTGACACCTTTCGTACCGCATCCTGACAACATCAAAGACTATTACGAAACAGGCTATAACCTGAACAATGGCGTGACCATCACGGGTGGCAACGAGAACAGCACCTTCCGCCTGAGCGTAAACGACACCCGCGTAGAGGGTGTGGAGCCGAACACCTGGCTCAACCGTAACAACGTGGGCGTAAGCGGCAGCCTGGACCTGTCTAAAAAGCTGACAGTGTCGACCAACATCAACTACGCCCGCAACAATGCCAGCGTCCGTCGCAGGGATCGGAGTACGGTGCCCGCTACATGGTGCAGTGGTTCCAGCGTAACGTGGACATGAAGCGCATGAAGAACTACCGCTACGCCGACGGCACTTTCCTGAACTGGAACCTGCGCCGCCCAAGCACAGCTACAGGCGAGATCACCAACTTCAACCCGCTGTACTGGAACAACCCTTACTTCGAGGCATACGAGAACATCAGCAATGACAACCGCGAGCGTGTATTCGGCGACGTGGGTCTGACCTACCAGATCCTGCCTGACCTGAAAGTGAGCGGCCATGTGCGCAACGACAGCTATACCCAGAACATCGAAACCCGCCAGGCCTTCGGGGGCAGGAGAGTACCTCAGTTCACGACAGGCAAATACCAGGGCCGCGAAACGAACTTCGAATTGCTGGCGCAGTACACGAAGCAACTGGGTGATTTCTCGCTCAACGTGAATGCCGGCGGTAACCTGTTCGACACCCGCTACACGGCGCTCTACATGGGCTCGGTAGGTGGGCTTGCCACACCGGGCTTCTACCACATCGACGGCTCCATTGACCGTCCTACTACCAATCAGACACTTCGCCGCAAGCAGATCCGCAGTATGTACGGTATGGCCTCGGTGGGTTACAAAGACACCTACTTCATCGACGCTTCCATTCGTAATGACATCTCTTCTACCCTGCCGCCAGAAAACAACTCCTACTGGTATCCATCAGTATCAGGTAGCATGGTGTTCAGCGAGTTGATCGACTGGTCGCCGCTTTCATTCGGTAAGATCCGGGCCAGCTACGCACAGGCAGGCTCTGACCTGAGCCCGTATTTCACCACACCTTTCTACAATGTAGGCACCGTGTATGCCGGCAGCCCGACTGTTAACACGCTGTCTGTTCCGGACAACCTGAACAACCCGCACGTAAGACCTTCTTTCGCGCACGCTTACGAAGCTGGTTTAGACCTGCGCTTCCTCAATGGCCGCATAGGACTCGACCTGACACTGTACCAGTTGAAGAACAAAGATCAGATCCTGCAACTGCCTATCTCAGGCACCAGCGGTATAGCACTACCACGATCAACGCCGGTCTGATCCAGAACAAAGGTATAGAGGTAGTACTCAGCGGCACACCAATCCAGACGAGCAACTTCACCTGGAACACGTCCTTCAATGCGAACCGCAACCGCAACATGGTCGTGGAGCTTCACCCGGATGTGGACGTGCTGACGCAGTACTCTACCACCTACTCTTCTGTAACTTCCTACCTCAACCACTATGAAGGCAAGCCTTATGGCAGCCTCGTAGGCCAGGCGTATCAGCGTGACCCTGCCACCGGACAGAAACTGATTGGTGCGAACGGCATGCCGCTGTATACTGACGCGACGCATGACTTTGGCACGGTGCAGCCTGATGCGACAGGTGCTGGCAGAACATCTTCCGTATTTGGAAGGTTGACCTCTCTGCCATGATCGACTACCAGTTCGGTGGCCAGTTCTTCAGCCGTTCTAAAATGCTGGCGGTGCGTACCGGTCAGGACCCGATCACGGTGGCAACCAACGACCGCGGCGCGAATGTGCGTGATCCGCTGGAAGAAGGCGGTGGCGTGAAAGTAGAGGGCATCTACGCACCAGGCACGATCGTGGGTGGTGTGGATGTGAGCGGACAGCCGGCCTCTAACTACGTAAACGCCCAGTCCTACTACAACACCGTAGTAGGTCGCCGTGTGTACGAAGAGTGGGTATATGACGCCTCCTACATCAAGCTGCGTGAACTGCGCCTGGGCTATACCCTCGACAAGTCTATGCTAGGCCGTCTGCCGTTCCAGAGCGTAGGCGTTGCCGTGTTCTCCCGTAACGTAGCGCAGCTGTGGCAGAAAGCCCCTGAGGGCATCGACCCGTCTGAGATCTCAACCGGCTCCCAGTCCATCAGTTGGTACGAGTCAGGTATGACCAACTCTGTGCGCTCTTACGGCATTAACCTAAACATTACTTTATAAGGAAGATGAGAATGAAGAAAATATATGCAGTGCTATTGTCGTGCTTTATGCTGGCAAGCTGCGACAAGTTTGATGAGGACATCAACATCAACCCGAACCAGCCGAGCAATGCTTCCGGCACCCAGCTGATCGCCAACTCGGCGCTCTCGCTGTCGAGCCTGAGCTCCTCGCCTTCGGCCCAGTTCCATGCCCAGTACCTGTCCGAAACACAGTATCCGGGCGCTTCCCTCTACCCGGAGGGCGGCACCAGCTTCTACTGGATCTACCAGGGCCGCTAATGAACCTGGAAACGGTGCTGACGTCAGATAACCTGAGCGCTACGGAAGGCCCGGTGAACAACCAGCTGGCGGTAGCCCGTATCCTGAAGGCCTACTACTTCTGGCACGTGACAGACCGTTGGAGCGATGTCCCTTACACGGAGGCCCTGCGAGGTTCCGAAAACTTCACCCCGAAGTATGACACCCAGGAGTCGATCTACAACAGCTTGTTTGCACAGCTGGAGCAGGCTAATAATGAGATCACGGCCGGCAACATCTCCAACGACATCATCTACAACGGGGATGTGAACAAGTGGAAGCGCCTGGCCAATACCATCCGCATGCTGATGGCCCTGCGCCTGTCTGAGGTAGACCCTGCCAAAGGTGCCGCCGAGTTTAAGAAGGCGCTGGAAGCCGGTATCATGACCTCCAATGCCGACAACCTCGCGTTCCGCCACCTGGCCGACGCCAATAACCAGAACTACTGGTTTGGGCAGGTATCGAACCAGAACCGGGAATGGTGGGCACTGACTGAGCGACTCGTAAACGAACTGAAGCCGGTAGAAGACCCACGCCTGCAGGTATACGGCGCACCCGCCCGTACCTCCGGTGAGTATGTGGGCTTGCCATACGGCCGCGTGGAAGGTCTGCCAAACGTGACCAATTACTCGCTGCTGGGTCAGGCCATCTGGAAGCAGGACGCGCACATCCAGCTGGTAACTTACGCACAGGCGCTCTTCGCCAAGGCTGGAGCTGCAAGCTAGGCTGGATTGCCGGTGGCGATGCCGAGGCTGAAGCCAATTACAACAAAGCCATTGAGCAGTCGCTCCTGCAGTGGACGGGCAGCGCAGCCGGTGCCTCAGACCTGTTGAGCCAGGAAGGTGTGGCCTACGACGCGGACAATGCCATTGAGCAGATCGCGACGCAGCGCTGGATCCACCTGTTCATGCACGGCTACGAAGCCTGGGCCGAATGGCGCCGCACGGGCTATCCTGCCAATTTGGTGGAGCCAGACGGTGGCCGCGCCGTACCACGCCGCAACAGCTACCCGGCCAACGAAGCCTTCAACAACGCCGCCAGCTACAATGAGGCTGTGCAGCGCCAGTTCGGCGGACAGGACAACCTCTACGGCCGCGTATGGTGGGATAAGTAAGTTTAGATTGTTTGAGTGTGTTACAAGACGCCGCTCTCCTGATGGGAGGCGGCGTTTTTGTTTAAGCTGTTTTCAGCCATTCCAGCCCTTCGCGCTCTATCAGGAAGTACTGTGTGTCAAAAAACGGTGTCTGTTCCTTTACCCGGCCGTCGAGCTTCTCGTTGGTGTGCTGCTGAAAGAAATCGGTGGAAGAAATGATCGCCAGCTGCTTCAGCTTGCTCTGCGAGATCATCCGGATAGAGATAGCTGCCAGCCAGCCCTGGTCATCCATTGTTAGCACGCCCATGCGCTGGTTGTTCACGAGCAGTTTCTGCAGCCCCAGTTCCAACAGCACACGACCTGTTTCCTCTATTCCAAAGCGGTATTCGTGGCTTTGCACCGGTCGCAGCCAACGCACAAGCAGCATGGCATGACTGACATCATGTATGATCTCTACAAAATCAGTTGAAAGGCAACATACCTGCTGCAGATTTTCGGGTGGTGTAATGGTATGTTTCATCGAAATTGCTCCTGCCAGCCAGCGCACAGGGCCTTAAAAATACAAATATCAATTCCAGAAACCCCTTCTCACTGCCCAGTCAATTATTTTCATTTTTTTGACTCGCACAATACAATATAAGAAGCTCCTGCATCGCAAATTAAACCAAGCGCACTTATTTCCCTATTTTTTTTGCACTATTTTTTAACGCCTGAAGCTACAGTGTATTAATTACGTATTAAATTGAAGATTTAAATATATACAAAATGCAATAAACATGAATGTACTCAGAATCGGAAGCCGGGGTGATGACGTCCGGAAGTGGCAGTATTTTTTGATTGGGCAGGGGTATGAAATGCACCTTATTAAATTAAATATCAATCCTTACTTCCCAACACCATCACCCAATATTCCCCAGTCCTGGCTACAGCAAAATCGGTGTGTGCTGAGCCCATTAGATTACTGCAATGCCCCGGACTGCCTAGCCAACCCTTTATAACAGAAATCTCATTTTCATATCCCTTCCCTATGTTTTCGGCACAGGTAAAATATTGATATCCCTGTCTCCGGATACGCATGTAGAAAGGAGTACCGTCCTTGGAAGTGTGGCTGAAATAGTTCCTCCGATACATATCCTCACTGTGCTGTTGAGCTGCACGCTGCAGTTGTACATTCCACTTAAGTGGTTCAGCCGCATTTTCGTAACTGCTTCCACATTGGCGCCCACGGCTTCGGGCATCGTTTACCAGCCTCAGAATTTGCTGTCTGTCTACCGTTGTTTTTACATCAGGTGCTATTTCTCCTGATGAAACTGTAGGCTTAAGAACAAAAACACCATGTGAGTTAATCAAAAGGAAGAGACAGATGAAAGGTAAGAAGTAAAGGAGGGGTTTATGCATAGAAAGACTTTAGCAGGATTGATGAAATAAGCACAACTGAGCAAAGCATGTGGAAGTCAGAATAACTTAACTTTTATCACTATCTTCCTGCAGTTGATACATCGTACACCAGATATCACTATAGGCGTACCGCTTCGCAAGCTGGTTCGGGGTGGCGTCAATCATACTTTTAAAATTGCTATAGTCGATGGAAGAAGCCATCGTGCTGAATACTTTGCTAATATCCGTTGCACCCACAATAATCCGATAACGATAATCTGCTCCGGGCCATATCTGCACTTGCTCGGCTATACCTGTTGCAGCCAGGAGCTCCTCCAGGTCGAGCTGTACCCTTGCCCTAACGTGAAAGCCATTATCTTTTGCAACGATAGAGAAGAAGCCGTATTTTGATGCGATCCACATATTGTTTGTATTAAGTAGTGTTGGAAAGTTTTAAACAAAATTAGCTTGCAACAGCCATTACGGGGCATTATTGCAAGCTTGTAATCTCCGGCTGCTGCTTGCCGTTGTAGTGCAGGTACCTCCATGTCACCTGCTTGCCCTCCAGTACCTGCGGAATCAACACCACATACTCTAAGCCATCCCCTACCGGACTTGCCCAAGCTTCTGCTCAATTTTTTGCCGATATTTTTCCAGCTCCTTCTGCTCGAGCACAGGTAGCACCAGTACCTTTAAGCTTCCCTCCGCCTTTATGAGCTTCGGAAGGACACGTTTCAACTCCTGCTGATCACGCACACTCACAAACTGCAGGATATCTTCGTCCTGCAATGCCTGTCGCACAGCACCCTGCTCACCCAAGTGCTGCCCCTCTTCAGGTTCCAGGAGGTAGCCAGTTAAATCGAAAGCTGAAAAATGGTGTGTGGCGGCAATGTCGAGGAGCTCACGCAGGCAGTATACCAATAGCGTCTGCCCGACGGCTTCGAAGTGATTAAAATAGAGATAGTAATTTAACCAGGCACTTTCATTCTGCTGATAGTTCTGTAGTGCCTTCCGAACGACACCACTTTCGTGGGCCATTTCGTTAAAGTGCTTCCACATCTGCAAAAATTCTACTGCGCCTGGTCTGGATTGAGTGTTTTGCTGCATAGAGTTGAGTGATAGTGTAACATCTGACGAACTGATCATGAGTTAGCGTCTTGGCTTGGTAATTTTGATGCGAATTTTAGGCATAGCTGTTTTTGTTTAATTGTTATAAAGTGATTTGCAAAGGCGGTGCCATTCAAAAAAGGTCAACCAGAAGGTATTTAAGGCAAGAAAAACTGTCAAAAACACAGAAACAGGAGTCAATTATTGACCAGGTATTGAGAAAAATTAATAGAATTGAGGACTTCCATCAATAATCTGTTTTTGAAGCAACTTTTCAGTAGCTGTATGTCTCAGCCAGATGTCAAACTCGTGTACTTGCAGCGTATCGCGGTGGCTAACCAAGCGGGCATTGAAGCTAATCAGGTATCCTCGCACTTCTTTCTCATAAGGTATAGCCTGCTCCATCAGGTAGTGCCGCAGGTCAACTCCCTTTTTAAGGTATGCCTTCAAACTATCGTTATGCCTGTTCCAGTTTCGATAACTCGAATGCTCTAAGTTCCGTGAGTCGATATACCTGCTGTTGAAGACGCTATCACGCCGAGCCATATAGTGAAATGTAACGGAGTCGTAGAACTGCAGCTGTTGCTCCAGTTTCAGATACTCTGACGACAGCTTATAAAAACCATATAAAGTGTCTACTCTTTCGGCTATACCATATTCGATACGGTAGCCGGTGCTGTCGCCTTGGAGGGTGTGGATGTAAAGCCCAAATTTTTCACTGTCACTTAGTTGCCGCTCATTGCAGCCAAACATCAGCAGCTGCAAAATCAACATAATGCTAATCCTAGCGCCTGATAAGCCTTTCATCGTTTTATTTGTGGAGTAATGAATGCTACTACAAAGGAACGGACAGGCAGTGCAGCCTTTCTGCATCGGCAGAAAAGATGTGAAAATTTATTTTTGAGTCTTCAGCTCCTGCTTCAATCTCTTGATTTCCTCCACAGATACCTCCTGCATCAGAAAGCCTGCGTAGGTACTTTTCTCATATGTACCCTCACCTTCAATATGCCACACCCCACCTTTTAGCACCAAGTCATAGACGCCACTGTGTTCCAACTCATCCAGGTATAGCGCAGCTACCTCACGTGCATCTGCATCAATCACCATGAATCTATATTGGGCTGAATAGTTAGAGTGCCTACGTTTACTTACCCACTTATTGTCTTTTAGCAACCTACCGCCAGGTATAGTTCTTGGCTCATGGTGCTTCACCACTTTTCGCTTACCACTTACATAGATTGTGGTTTTGTACGTAACGCTTTCGATGTAACCTTCTGAATATTCTGCCTTCATAAAAGGATAAGGGGATGGCGTATTGTCTTCTACCTCTACATAATAGGGGCTTTGAGGCTCATACTTGTCTACTTCAAATCGCATAATTCTTCTCTTATAGGACCTTAACTATCTTTATGGAGCAAACATACTCGCCGAAAGTGCAGCCTTTCTGCACTCCTAAAATTCTCGGCAAAATAAAACTGGCTTTATAACCCAGCTAGATAAAGTTACAACAGATATATTTTTAACACAGGTTGTAGCAATCGCAATTTCTCTATATATTAGAAACGCTATGGCCAACAAAAACAAACTGGTTCGCCTGCAGGCCTTAGATGCCTGCCTGCGCAATAAATACCGTCGCTATACCCTGAACGACTTAATTGAGGCTTGCTCTGAAGCGCTGTACGAGTATGAGGGGGTGCAGAAGGGCATTAGCAAGCGCAGTGTGCAAGAAGATATAAAAGACATGCGCAGCGGAAAGTTTGGCTACATAGCGCCTATCGTGTGCGAAGACGGCATATATTATTATAGCGACCCCAGCTTCACGATCAGTAACAGTCCACTCACCGATGACGATTACAAAGCCATACAAAATGCCTTGGCCGTGCTGGAGCAATTCAGCGAACTAGGACAATTAGAAGCCCTACGCCAGGTAGAAGCCAAGCTGCAGCAGAGCTTGTCGGTAGGCACTGCTGATGCAAAGCATACTTATATTGAGTTCGAGAAAACCGAGTACCCTGCCGCTGAGAAATGGTTGAGTCGTTTGCTGCCCTACGTGAAATCGCGCCAGGGCCTGACCTTAACCTACCAGCCCTTTATCCACGAAGCACCCAATTCCTACGAAACCACTGCACTGCTGCTAAAGGAGTTTAATGGCCGCTGGTTCCTGGTGGGTTACAATCACAAGTATAACAACCTGCAAAACTTCGCCCTGGACCGTCTGCACGATGCCCAGCCGAACAATTCACTGCCTACACCTGCGGATGCCGACGAATTGCTGCACCAGCTCAAGCACCTCATTGGCGTAAGCGTGCCCGCAACAGGTATAGAGCAGGTCGTTTTCCGCATCTCCCCTTTCCGCCGCAAGTACATCGAAACCAAACCCCTGCACAGTTCTCAGCGACTTGTAGATGACGCCAGCCATACCTTTGCGCTACAGGTGGGCGTGAATGTGGAGCTGAAAGCGAAGTTGCTCAGCTTTGGGGCGGAGTTGGAGGTGCTGGAGCCAGAGCATTTAAGGGAGAGTTTACGTGAGGAGTTTGAGGAGTCTTTAGTGGGGTACAATGAAGTAATACCACTTCTTGAAGACCATAACGCCCTGCATGAACGCTACTAGAACATCGGAGTATCATTCCGACCTTGCCTGTCAAAAGTGGATAGCATTATTCAACAATTGACACTTTATCACTTTATCAGCAGACAGGTACAGATTTGAGCAGAAAATAAATCATGAGCCTTAAAATAGCTTCTATTAAACATTTGATATAATACTAAGAGCATTTTTTAAGTACTCAACATGAATAGGCACAGTTCTCGACAATGGATAATTACAAGCTTGCAAATAACGAATACACTATTAGCTACTTCATACCTTAGTCCGACAAAATAGAAATTAGTGTGCTAGGTTCAAAAGTTACTGTGCCTATACTTGTTTAACCACCTCTTAACCATTCTATATGAGCTTAACCATACTCCGAGCTTCTGCTGGCAGTGGCAAAACCTATGCACTGACCATGAATTACCTACACTTGCTTCTGAGCCAGGATAACCCTACTTATTTCCGGAGCATACTGGCCGTGACTTTTACAAACAAAGCCACACAGGAAATGAAAGCCCGTATTTTGAAGGAGCTGGAAAAAATTGCCTCCGGAGAAACAGATAAGGGAATGGGTAAGGCTCTGCTAGAAGCCATTGGTATTAGAGTGGATGAATTGCAAAAGAGAGCGGATAATGCTTTGGTTAGCATACTGCATAATTATAGCCACTTCAGCGTGAGTACCATTGACAGCTTCTTTCAAAAAGTGGTTCGTTCTTTTGCACGCGAAGCAGAGTTGCCGGCTGGTTACACCATAGAGCTCAATACTGCCAAAGTCTTGGAAGATTTAACTGACCAGTTGATGGACAAGGCGGCCGATAATACATTTCTGAGAAACTGGCTCATTAGGTTCTCAAGTGAACAACTTAGTCAGGGCAAGTCTTGGGATGTTCGCAAAAACCTGCACAAACTGATAGGAGAGGTTGTCAAAGAAGGTTTTGCAGAGCAGAGCAAGGGATTAAAGGCACTCAATCAAGACCCTACTGCTGCACAGGCTTTCTTAAACAAATTAAGTAAAATTAAGTGGAATTTTGAGGATGAGATGAGAAGTATTGGTGAAGATGCATTAGAGGCAATTGATAATGCCGGGCTGTCCATACCAGACTTTAGCTATGGCAAATCCGGTGTAGCAAATTACTTCAATAAGATAATTGCAGGAAATGATTATGCACCCGGAACAAGGGTACGGGAAGTGCTACTTAAAGACAAAGATTGGTATTCTAAAAGCCAGAATAAAGGTACTAAAGCGATCATCGACGGACTGGCAGCACAATGCCTGGATGAATACCTGGAGCGTGCCGTTGGTTCTTATGATGACAACCATGAAGAATACCACTCAGCCTGCGCTGTGCTTGAGCATTTCACGACCTGTGCCCTGCTGGGAGAGTACTTGAAATTGCTTAAAGATTACCGGACCGATAACAATGTATTGCTCATTTCAGACGTAGCCGAGCTGCTCAATAAGATTATTGGTGAAGATGATGCACCCTTTGTGTATGAGAAAACAGGCAACCGGTATAACCACTTCCTCATTGATGAGTTTCAGGACACAAGCCGCATGCACTGGAACAACTTTCGCCCTTTGCTGGATAACAGCATCGCTTCCGGCAACAAGAACCTGATAGTTGGCGACCCCAAGCAAAGCATTTACCGCTGGCGTGGCGGCGACCTGCGCCTCATGCTGCAGGATGTAGGCAAACAATTGCCTAATGCTTTTCAGGAGCAACTTCAGCATAATTGGCGCAGCTGCGAAGAAGTCATTGACTTTAACAACTGTCTGTTTAAGCATGCTGCAGAAGTAGTGGCCGAACAAGCTGAAGAAGCCGCAAGAGGCAAGCAGTTTCCTGAGAAGCGCTCAGATAAAATACAGGACCTACTGAACAATATTGAAGCTGTTTATGAAGAGAGTGCGCAACTTTTCCCAGCTGATAAAATTGCGGATGACTGTAAGAGCGGGTTTGTGCAGGTGCAAATGGTGCTGGACCAGAGCAGAGGCAAAGACTCCCTTGAACTTTCATTTAAAGATCAGGCGAAAGCCTTACTGCTAAAAAACATTCAAAAAACCTGCGATGCAGGATACACTCTGCAAGACATAGCACTCCTTGTGCGTAGTAACGGAGAAGCAAGAGAGTTAGCGGCTTACCTATCAATACATGGACTGGATGTTTTGAGCGAGGAAGCACTCCGACTGAATGCAGCAAAATCGGTTCAGCTGCTGGTAAACCTGCTGCATTTGCTGCACAATATCAAAAACAAGCCTGCCATTGTAGCCTCAGTAAAACTATACGCCGCTATAAGAAATATGGGAAGCCCTGATACTGCCACGCTGCAAAGAGTAGCTACTGCAGATATCAAAGAGCTGGAAGACCTCCTGCCTATTGAATTTACAAAAAATCATATTAGCCTCAGCCGTATGGCGCTTTATGACCTGTGCAGCCGCCTGACACGCCTGTTCGGGCTCGATAGACTGCGGGACGAGGAGCATTATCTGGAGGCCTTTATGAACGAAGTGCACAGGTATAGCCATGAAGAAAACGGTAACCTTGGCGGCTTCCTGGACTGGTGGCAGGAAGAAGGTGCCAGACAAAGCCTGAAACGGGATCAGGCTCCGAACGCTATCCGCATCTTAACCGTCCACAAAAGCAAAGGTCTGCAATACCCGGTTGTCATGATACCTTATTGTAACTGGAAGCTTGATGTAGATACGCAGGGGAAGACAAACATCATCTGGGCAGATTGTAAGCCTGAGGGGGTTCCGGTCGCGCATAGCCAGCTTTTTTATGGTTTGCCTCTCACTGGAGTACCCATTACCTATAAGAGTGAACTGGCTTCCACGTACTTTAGCTTTGAGCACCTGCAGGAAAAGCTACAGGCCTATCTCGACAACCTGAACCTGCTATACGTAGCGCTCACCCGTGCAGAAGATGCCTTACTCATTACAGCCCAGGATCTCAACGAAGATAGCAAAAGTCGCCATGTAGGTTGGGTGGTAAAAGAATGCCTTGCTGCCATGCACGCATCAGTAGAAGAAAAGAGCTGCTCTATCGGAGAAAAAGAGTTTCCCTACACACAGGCTGTATTTGGCAAACTTATGCAGCACACAAAACAGCCAACAACAGTTACTCAGGCAGAAACCACTTACCATACGCCACTAGCGCATTGGGACCATATACTGCGTCTGCGCCGCCACGCAAAACCTGTTTACATTGAAGCGAACGAGCACATTGCACAAAGTATAGATTATGGTACCCTGGTGCATGATGTACTGGCTAAAGTAACCTATCTGGATTTCCTGCCGACTGTGCTGAAAAGTATGCAATTGAAGTCGGAGATCACACAAAAGGATGCGGAAATCCTGCAAGCAAAAATGGAAGCGCTTTTACAGCACCCTCAGGTAGCTTCCTGGTTTAGCTCCGATTGGCAGGTGCTGAACGAGCAGCCATACTGGGGGTAAATGGTGAAATTCACCGGCCAGACAGGGTGCTCCTAAAAGGAAAGCAAGCAATCGTGATAGACTATAAAACTGGAAACCGCAGCAAGTCGCACCATGCACAGCTAAAGCGCTACATGAGCCAACTGGCACAAATGGGCTTTGAAGTTGAGGGCTACCTACTCTATATCGAAGAAGAAAATCCTGTGGAAAGCGTGGCGAGGGAAGCCATACCTGCATAGCCTGTTATTAGATTTATCTTTCTTTATCACCTAACGATTTCATCTTATGAACATAGATTTTCTACAAACAATAGCCACCACACTGTTTACAGATTATCAGGGGCGTTTCGAACAAATTCAGCTGGTTTTCCCAAACCGCAGGGCGGGTCAGTTTCTGCTGAAGCACCTGGCCAACTTAAGTCAAACACCAACATGGGCGCCCCAGGTATTGAGCATGGGTGAATACCTGGAACAATTCTCTGACCTAAAACGGGCTGACAACCTCCTGCTTTGCTTTAAGCTATACCCGATTTATAAAGAGTTGATGCCAGGGGATGAGACTTTCGACCAGTTTTATGCCTGGGCAGAAATCATCCTGAAAGATTTTAACAACCTGGACCAGGCCTGCGCTGATGCTGACAAAGTGTTTTATCACTTGAAAGATATAAAGGCGCTGGAAAGCGATGATTTGCTAAGTGAAGAGCAAAAAGACACGCTTCAGGCCTTTTACGGCAGCTTCGGGGAACAAAAAGCGTTATCGGGACATAAAGAAAGGTTTCTGGCTTTCTGGGAAGTCCTGCCTCAACTGTACAAAGCATTCAGAGAAAAACTAATACAGGAAAATATTGGGTATAGCGGTCTCATTGCCAGAAGCGTGACCGAAGAAAAACGATACTTGGATACACCCCAAAGTAAAACCGTTCTATTCTGCGGATTTAATGATCTCACCAAAGTGGAAGAGACTGTTATCAAGCAGCTGCTCCAAAAAGGTACTGCCCGAATTTTTTGGGATGTGGATGCGCATATACTCAAACCAGAGCAGGAAGCCGGCCTATTCATGCGCCGCTGGCGGAAAGATGATGTCTTAGGGCCAACTTTCCCTGCACAAGTCCCTGATCTTTTAGCTAAAAAGCTACAGGAAACCATACAGCTCACCGAGTTGCCACTAGACCATGTGCAGGCACGCGAGGCAGGCAGGCAGCTGCAGCAGCAGTTAGCAGAAAATGGTGTGCCCAATGACCAGGAGCTCACGCGTACCGCAGTTGTGCTACCAGATGAAAGTCAGTTATTCCCTTTTCTTTATCAGTTACCATCAGAACTGGAAAATTCTACAGTAAATGTCACCATGGGTGTACCCCTGCGGGTAACGCCTGTTTACAGCCTGTTAGATGCTTTACTAGAGCTCCAGAAAACCTGTACATCGGACTCAACCTTGTTTCATTACAAGCCAGTTACCAGCCTACTCCGACACCCCTATGTGCGAGGCCTCAATCCGACACTTACTTACAAAGTACTTCAGGACATTGAAAGGCACAGCAAGATTCATATTAGCGAAGCTGAGCTACAGGAAGACCAAAGCCTGGCCATCATCTTTCAGTGTGCCGCTTCAGGGGCAGGATTAGGGAATTACTTATTGAAGGTAATGGAGCTGGTTAACAAGCAGCTTCGCGACCAGCAGACAACCCAGCAAACGCTGGAAGAAGAGTATATTTCCCGTACTCGTACGCAACTGGAGAATATGCTAAAAACTGCAGAAGAGGCAGACATTCAGTTGAGCACCGATTTGTTGGATAAGCTGATCCGCCACCTGCTGCAACAGCTAACCATTCCGTTTACGGGCGAGCCTTTGCAGGGCCTGCAGGTGATGGGCATGCTGGAAACCCGCTGCCTTGATTTTGACAACCTGTACATCCTTAGCCTGAACGAAGGAGTATTGCCGGCTGCCTCAGATGAACCGTCCCTTATACCTACTTCATTCGCAGCGCATACGGGCTTCCTACTACCGACGAGCACGATGCCATCTACGCCTACCACTTTTACAGGCTGTTGCAACGTGCTAAAAAAGTACACTTGTTTTACAGCAGCTACCGCACTGGTGGTAAACAAGGCGAACTCAGTCGCTTTGTAAGACAAATGCTGTACGAGCTATGGCCTGATGTGAAGCCGCACCAGCAGCACTTAAATGCCAGGCTGGGCATAACTGCTGCACTTGACTTACAAAAAGAAACGCTACAAACAGCTCTGTTAAAGTATACCGATAACGGAGAGCCTGCCAGGGCCCTCTCCCCTAGTGCGCTGAACACCTGGTTGCATTGCCGTACCCAATTCGCTTTCCGCTACCTGGTTGGTATAAAAGAACCAGATGAAGTACAGGAAGATGTGGATAGCTCAATCTTCGGTCTGCTCATGCACCAGGTGCTCCAAAACTTTTATGAAGAATATGGAGAAGGCGCCGAAGTAACCAAAGAGAGTATAGAACAGAAACTCACCGAGCTGCCACTCCTCCAAAGAGTTATAGTAGCTTATCAGCAAAAGTATGGAGTTGTGCCTTTCCTGGGCCGCAATAGCATGCCTCTGCACATGGTAGCGGAGATGGTAAACCAGGTCCTGGAAGTGGATAAAGCCCATGCTCCCTTCTCTATTGTAGGGCTCGAAAAAACGTTTGATATGGCCATACAAGTTCCTTATGGCGATGGGACCAAAACCATGCGCCTGAAAGGCCACGTCGACCGGATTGATGAGAAAAACGGTGAAGTAAGAGTACTAGACTACAAGACCGGTAAAGACACCCGCGCCTTCACAACCATACCTGAGCTTTTTGACCGCGAAACGAAAGACAGAAACAAAGCAGCCATGCAGGTATTGATCTACTCGCTGCTCTATGCACGGAATAACAGGGAGACACTTGATGGTAAAAACGTAGCACCTGCGCTTTACAACAGCAAAGAGCTTTACAGTAAGAGTTTTGATGCTACCTTAAGTGCAGGAGATGAAAAGCTTCTCTCGTTCACAGCAGTACAATCAGAGGAAGTAGAGCAACAGCTTAAAAACCTGTTGGAAGAAGTATTGTCTGCAGACGGCGTGTTGGATCAGCGGGAGGATACCAAAGGCTGTGAGTATTGCGGGTATGCGGGGATCTGTGGGAGGTAAATCTCTTTTTCTTATAAGTCATCCATTCAAAACATAAATAACATGCATAAGCAAAGAGAAATACTAAAAAATTGCTTCCGGTCAGCCTCTAACTTATGGAACAACTTCTTAGATAAAAATGAAGACTTAAACGTACTATATTATCCGTCTGCAGGTGAAGATTTACGACCTTTTGTTTTCACTCGTAAAAAGAGCCTTGATTATATAGGTATCAACACAACTGGTTCTTATGTGGAACCAGACCTGTTTATTTTTTCAGATTATTTCCCCTTCTCAGAGTCCAGATTCTTTGACTCAAAAACGCTTCATTGGGATATGTACACATCAATAATGATAGACGATTATTGTGAGCTACAGCCTAATGCTGAGTTTTTTAATTATGCCTTTAATCAATCATATGTGGCTTTTAGCCCAAGCCAGGCAACAGGTAAGGCAATTTTCTTTCGTGCCAGAGTTACATCACATATATCCAAGGAGCCACAGTACAAATACGCTATTTACTTTTTCTATGAAAACATCAACCTAATAGATCAGCTGTTCATCAGGAACAAGCTCCAGATAAGTCACATTGTGTGGAAGCGTGATGGCAGCGGCTTAGGGGGTGGCAAGTTTAGACATGATTTTATATTACCAATTTCTGCTACACTACAAGCTAAGTACTACTTTATCTGGAACTTCTATTTGGATGGGGATAATCCACAGGTAACTAATGAGACACTACAAACACTAGGATTTCCTGATTTAGTAGAGAACTATATTACTACACCATTCACTCTTTCATTCAAAAAGCTAGGTCAACTAAGATGGGAAATAGATGATGTGATGAATTTTTACTTAAGAGAAGAACAGAAAGTAGAGAATCTAGCACCCTCTACAAGAGTAGAAACAGATCAGGTAGATGTTCAAGGTAGTTAACTATCTATATA
>NZ_AKIS01000002.1:0-36867 GCF_000277005.1 Pontibacter sp. BAB1700
ATGATGACCAGCGAGGGCGCCTCGCGCATGTCGTCGGTCTTGGGCTTGAAGGAGAGGCCCCACACGGCGAAGGTCTTGCCCGTCAGGTCGCCTGAGAAGTAGTTGTCCACCTTGTTGAAGAGCACCGACTTCTGACGCTCGTTGACCGTCTCCACCGACTTCAATACCTCCATGGAGTAGCCGTTCTCGGAGGCCGTCTTGATCAGGGCCTTCACGTCCTTGGGGAAGCACGATCCCCCGTAGCCGATGCCCGGGTAGATGAACTTGTTGCCGATGCGGGCGTCGCTTCCGATGCCGCGGCGCACCATGTTCACGTCGGCGCCCATGATCTCGCACAGGTTGGCGATGTCGTTCATGAACGAGATCTTTGTCGCCAGCATGGCGTTGGCCGCGTACTTGGTCATCTCCGCCGAGGGGATGTCCATGAAGATCAAGGGGTGGCCGTTCATCAAAAACGGCTTGTAGAGCTTGGCCATCACCTGCTCGGCCCTGTCGGAGTCCACGCCCACCACGATGCGGTCCGGCTTGAGGAAGTCGTCGATGGCGGCCCCCTCCTTCAGGAACTCGGGGTTGGAGGCCACGTCGAAGGCGATGTCGGCGCCGCGCGCCTCAAGCTCCTCTGCGATGGCCTGGCGCACCTTGGCCGCCGTGCCCACCGGCACCGTGCTCTTGGTCACCACCACCAGGTAGTCGGTCATCGAGCGGCCGATCTCGCGGGCCACGGCCAGCACGTACTTCAGGTCGGCGAGCCGTCCTCGCCCGGCGGCGTGCCCACGGCGATGAAGGCCACCTGGCAGCCCTGCACGCTCTCGGCAAGGCTGGTGGAGAAGGAGAGGCGCTCCTTCTGGGCGTTGCGCGTCACCATCTCCTCGAGGCCCGGCTCGTAGATGGGCAGGATGCCCTGCTTGAGGTTGTCTATCTTCTTGGAGTCGATGTCGATGCAGGTCACGTCGATGCCCACCTCGGCAAAGCAGGTGCCCGTCACCAGGCCAACATAGCCCGTGCCAACTACAGCTATTCTCATAGGTAAATATTATTAATGAAGTACAAACTTAAAGTTTTTAAAAAATCAATATGCAATCTAAACGAGCTTATCCGCATCCCATTGCTGCCAATTCTCATAAACCACTCACTAAACAGAGCAGTTTATTTTGCGAGCGAAAGCATCAACTTATGCAGCCAGCACCTGTCTCCTGATAAAATGTAAACAGTTGCACAGGGATGTTCCCCATGAAACCCACACAGTTAAAAAGTCAAAATTAAACATTTTTTAAGAAGGAGTTGAATTTGGCTACTAATGTTGGCCGCAGGAATACCGGGCAATCTGATCACCTGGCAGAGCCTTTCCTTCAAAATACCGTGAACCGGCGACTTGTCTTACTTTGTTCAGGACAAAAGTGTTACGGTATATCCTCAAAAATTAAAATAAATCAATACTACTTCTTTCCTATCCGACAGCCTGTGTTGCTAGGATACATTCATATACGTCAGTATTATCTGCCAGTAACGCCGTACTCCCACTAAATTGATGCAACTGATATATTTTTACTTTTCTCAACAACCTGAGTTCCTGTCTCAAGTATAGATAAGGGTAGAACACACCCTGAGTCACCTATGAAACCAGACTGGCTGGACACCAAAGAATACCCCTTTAAATCCAAATTTCTGGAATTAGAAGCGGGCAAGATGCATTATATCGATGAAGGGCAGGGCCACCCGATCGTTATGATCCATGGTACGCCCTCGTGGTCTTTTGCCTACCGCAACCTGATCAAGATCCTGAGCAAAAAATACCGCTGTGTGGCTCTGGACCTGATCGGCTTTGGCTTGTCCGACAAACCTAAGGACTGGAGTTATAAGCCCAGGGCACATGCCGCTAACTTTGAGCAGTTAATGGCGCACCTGGGACTTGACAATATCACCTTGCTGGTACATGACTTTGGCGCACCGATTGGGCTGGCCTATGCGATCAAACATCCAGAAAAGGTGCAGAATATTGTTATGCTCAATACCTGGACCTGGTCCCTGTCCAATCATCAGGTGTTTTCAAAGGCCAGTAAGTACCTGGTAGGCCCGCTAGGCAAGTTTTTGCATTCCAAACTCAACCTCACCACAGACCAACTGGTGCACGAACTGTTTGGGCAGGAGAGCAAGATGCCAGAAAAGCTTAAAGAGCAGTATACCCGCGCACTTGGCGACCCTGACGACACCGTAAGCTCACTGGCCTGCGCCCGGGAGCTGGTAGGTGTAAGCAAGTGGTATGATGAACTTTGGAAAGAGCGCAAAAAGATTCAGGATACTCCGACCCTCATCTTATGGGGAGAGCGTGACAAACTTGTTAAAATTGAGGCATTACAGCGCTGGAAAAAATTCTTCCATGAGTGCTATGTACTGCACTTTGAGGATAGCGGCCACTTTCTGATGGAAGAGCACGCCGATGAGGTTTCCCGGTACGTGAGCAACTTTATAAAAGAGGAAGACAAAAAGAAAGAAAAGACATTACACAATTCATAAACATAAAACGAGCGATTATGACGGAACCCGATAAAACCTTAAAAGAGGCCTTGTTTCGCAGTCACCAGGCGACAGAAAAGGCTAACCAAGCCCAGAACAAGCTGTATAACATGAGTACAGGTCAGCAGGCGGGAGAGACGCAAGGCAACTCTATACCTGAACTGCACGAATCACCTCGCAACCTGCTACAATCATGGGACACCCTGCGACAGTTGGATGAGGCCCTGGAAGACAAAAAGCCAAACCATGAACGTAAATCCTGATATATACCGAGAATCAGAACTTATACCGGTTCTCTATCAATAAAAAGCGGCAGCCATTTTATGACTGCCGCTTTCTTTTTCAGAATATTTTCCCGGGATTCAGGATGCCCTTCGGATCAAAGAGCTGCTTTATACCTTGCATAAGCCGGAGTTGGACCTCACTAAGTGCTATACCTATGTAAGGACGCTGCACCAGACCGATACCATGCTCACCAGATATGGTACCACCCAGTGACACACAAAGCCTGAAAATCTCCTTTATACCTTCGGGAAGCTTGTTGTTCCAATCATCGTCTGACATGTCAGCCTTCACGATATTGATATGCAGGTTGCCATCACCGGCATGGCCGTAGCACACAGACTTGAAGTGATACCTTGCCCCAATCTCCTTTACACCACGTAATAGAGTGGGCAGTTCGGCACGGGGCACCACCGTGTCTTCTTCTTTGTAAATGGAGTTGCTCTTCACAGCATGGCCTACATTACGACGTAAACGCCAGAGGTCTTCTTTCTGTTTTTCAGTATCGGCCACGAGTATGTCCCCTACATCAAATGTTTCCAGCACTTCATAAACCCGCTCCGCATCCTTGTAAAGCAGGTCCATGTCGTTACCATCGAGCTCTATGAGCAGGTGTGCCCGCTCATCAGCTGCCATAGGCACTTCCAGGTTCATGTAACGGCAAGTCCACTCAATGGCTTCACGCTCCATGAATTCGAGGGCAGAGGGCACTATACCTGCGGTAAATATGCTGGATACAGCTGCTGCCGCCTCTTCTTCTTTCCGGAAAGGCACCAGCAGCACCAGGTTCTGAGTGGGGTAAGGTATAAGCTTAAAGACAATTTTGGTGATGATGCCAGGGTGCCTTCGCTCCCGACCATCAACTGCGTCAGATTATACCCCGTGGCGTTTTTGAGCACATTGGCCCCCGTCCAGGTGATTTCCCCGCATGGCAACACAACTTCCACATTCAGCACATAGTCTTTGGTAACGCCATACTTCACTGCCCTGGGCCCACCGGAAGACTCGCTCAGGTTACCGCCCAGCTGGCTACTGCCCCGGCTCGACGGGTCAGGCGGGTAGAAAAGCCGCGGGCGATCACAGCCTCCTGAAACACCTGCGTGATCACGCCAGGCTCCACCGTGGCCTGTAAGTTGCGCTCGTCTATCTGGATAATGGCATTGAGCCGCTCCATCGACAGCACTATGCCCCCATGTACGGCCAGCGCCCCTCCGCTTAGCCCGGTACCTGCCCCACGGGGTGTCACTGGTATGCTGTTGTCGTAGCACAACCGCATAATATGACTGATTTCTTCTGCGTTCTTTGGTTTGAGCACCACTTCAGGCAGGTAGCGTAAATCCTCTGTTTCGTCGTGGGTATAGCGTACGAATCCCTCCTGATCAGCAGGCAGCACAAGGTGCTCCTGCCCGACAATGGCGGTGAAAGCTTCAACCAGATCCGGGGTTATCTTATTAAAATTCATTTTATATTAAATAGCTTATGCTTAATTTAGCAAGCCTAATATCTTTTTAGCCACAATTTACCAAGTTACGCTTTGAGAACATCAATTACCAGTTACCTTTTATTTATCTTTTTTATTGGATTGATGGCGTCCTGTCAGTCAGCAAAGCCTACCTTCAGCAAGCGTGGCGACACTTATAAGTCGGCCAGGGAGATAGCTGAGGAAAAGCGACAGGAGCGCAAAAGAGCCAGAATGGCCGCCCGAAGCGGTGGGAAAGGCACTGTAGCGTCGAAAGACCGTACCAGTCGCACCAATGTACCCAACCCGCGCCGCCTCGACGAGCATGTGGCCACTGTCATCCATACAGCCCGCTCCTACACGGGCACTCCTTATAAGTGGGGTGGCACGACACGCGTAGGTATGGACTGCTCCGGCTTGCTCTGTACTTCTTTCCAAAGCATTAATGTGAACCTGCCGCGCACATCGGAGGAGCAGAGCCGCTTCGGTAAAACAGTAAAAGTGAGGGAGCTCAAAGAAGGGGACCTCGTATTTTTTGGGGCTAACAAAAACAGTCGTGAGATCACGCATGTGGGCATGGTGACTGAAATTGTAAACGACAGCGAAGTTAAATTCATACATGCCTCCACCAGTCTTGGTGTGATTGAAAACAATCTCAACTCTGACTACTGGCAAAAAATCTTTATCAAAGCGGTGCGGCCTTTTGAAGAATAAGCTGCGTCCTGTATTTCTTCAAAATTTTATTGCAAGTCCTGCATAGTAACTGATTGGTTACTGGTGTAATTCTAAGCTTTGCCGATACAGCCGGAATCCATAGGTGGTTAGGCGTAATCAATTCCTATAGCCGAATACATTATAGGGGGCCTTCATCCTAGCCTGTAAGGCCACAAAATTTCAAGACAAAAAAGAGATAAAATACTCATACATACGTACTTATAAGAAGTTATATTTTTTCAATTTAGCTTATAAGTATTATGAGGACTATTTACACAAAGCTGCTTGTGACCATATTGCTGCTAATGAGTGGCCACCTAGCCTGGGCACAGGGTACGACAACGGCGGCTATGAACGGTGTGGTACAGGACCAAAGCGGCTCCCCTCTACCAGGCGCAACAGTTATTGCGGTACACACACCTACCAACACGCAGTACGTAGCCGCCACGAATGCAGAAGGTCGCTACAATATCCAGAACATGCGTGTAGGCGGCCCCTACACGGTAAGAACCTCCTATGTGGGTTACCAGGAGCAGCGATTCGAAAACATCAACCTGGCGCTCGGCCAGAACTTCAGACTGGACCTCACCATTTCCGAAAGCACAACCACCCTAGGTGAAGTGCAGATCACCGCAACGCAGGACAAAGTGATCAACTCCGACAGGACAGGCGCCTCCACCAACGTGTCTACAGAGCAGCTTGAGTCACTTCCCACGATCTCCCGAAGCTTGAATGACTTCACCCGTATCACGCCACAGGCCTCCACCTCCGGGTCAGGTATATCGTTTGCCGGCCAAAACAACCGCTTCAACAATTTCTCGATAGATGGCACCGTAAACAATGACGTATTTGGTCTATCGGCCAGTGGTACTAACGGCGGACAGACCGGCGTGCAGCCGATCTCGCTGGATGCCATTGAGGCGATACAGGTTGTAATTGCTCCTTTTGATGTGAGACAAAGCGGCTTTACAGGCGGTGGTATCAATGCGATTACACGCAGCGGGTCCAACCGATTTACGGGGTCTGCCTACTATTTTGGCAACAATGAAGCATTAGTGGGCAAAAGCCTGATGACGCCAGAACCAGGCTGCCGGACTTCACAGACTACCAAATGGGCCTGCGACTTGGCGGCCCGATCATCCGGGACAAACTGTTCTTCTTTGTGAATGGCGAGAAGACCAAAAGAGTCGCTCCGCTGCTGTTCGAACCCGGAAGCCCCGGTTCAAATATTACAGTGGACGAAGCAAACAGAGTGCTGAGCGTTGCCAATCGCCTTGGTTACGATCCGGGCAGCTTTAGGGGGATAGATGACGAAACGCTGAGTGACAAGATCTTTGCCCGGCTCGACTGGAACATCACCGACAACCACCAACTTACCCTCCGGCACAGCTACGTATATGGTGAAAACCGTGACAACTCCCGCACTCCGAATGCCCTCCGCTTTGCCAATAACGCTGAATTTTTCCCGAGTACCACTAACTCGACCGTTATGCAGCTGCGCAGTCAGTTTGGGGGGCAGTTTGCCAACGAGGCTCTGATCGGCTTCACGGCAGTGCGTGACGACCGTGATATCATCGGTGACCCTTTCCCGAACGTACTGATCCGTTTGTCTGGTGGCCGAACTATTTCGCTGGGTAGTGAGCCGTTTTCGGTGCAAAACCAGCTTGACCAGGATGTACTCACTATTACGAATAACTTCAACGCATTTCTGGGCAAGCACACGATCACGCTGGGTACGCACAATGAGTTTTACAAAACTTACAACCTATTCATCCGGCAGGAGTTTGGAGCCTACGAATACAACTCCCTCGAAGCTTTCGAAGCGATTGGCACACCAAACGAAGCTGCGCCAGGGGCTTTCTTCCGCAACTACTCCCGCACCGACAATCGCCAGCAGGGCGCAGAGTTCTCTGCTTTTCAGCTCGGATTTTATGCACAGGACGAGTACGCCGTACGCAATAACCTGAAGGTAACAGCAGGTATACGCCTCGACATCCCGACGTTTAATGATGATCCGGCTGCCAATGCAGAGTTTAATGAGGCGTTTGCCAGCAGGGGCCTGGCCACTGACAAGACCCCTGGCGCTCAGCTTATGCTCTCCCCCCGTGTTGGTGTCAATTGGGATGTGTTTGATGATGGCAATACGCAGGTACGTGGCGGAGCCGGGGTCTTCACCGGTAGAGCTCCCTTCGTGTGGATAGCAAATCAATATACCAATACAGGGCAAATGCTGGGTAGTCTGGCACTCACTTCAGGTCCGCTGCTGGAGCAGATTCGCTTCAACCCAAACCCGAACACCCAGCCAACAGCTACCACGGTTGGCCTGTCAGACAGAACGGCTGAGATCAATATCACAGATCCTGACTTTAAGTTTCCGCAGTTGTTCAGGGTAAACGCGGCCGTTGACCATCGCCTCCCCTTTGATCTGATCGCAACGCTGGAAGGTATATACTCCAAGAACCTGAACAACATCTATTACCAGAACCTGAACCTAGAGCAAACCGGCACTTTGACAGGAGCAGACAATCGGCCTGTGTTTGGCCGTATACAGGGCAATAATTTTCAGGACATCATCTACCTGACCAATACCAGCCGTGGTTTTGGCTACAGTCTGACAGGTCAGTTACAAAAGACCTTCATGGAAAACGGCATCTCAGGTTCATTGGCCTATACCTATTCCAGAGCTAAGGATGTGAACCCCGGCAACTCCAGCCAGGCCCGCTCTAACTGGATAAACGTAAACCAGGTGGAAGGTCTCAATAATGTAAGGGAAGCCTTTGCTGACAATGATGTGCGCTCCAGGGTAGTGGCTGGCCTGACGTATAACTTCAATTACCTGGGCTTCGCAGGTACGACCATCTCCGCCTTTTACAATGGGCAGACAGGGGTACCGCTTTCCTACATCTACAATGGAGACGTGAACAATGATGCCGGCAGAACCAATGACCTGATCTATGTGCCAGGCAGCGCCTCAGAGATAAACCTGGTCCCTTTTACCGATCGGGATGGAACGGTCGTATCACCTGAGCAGCAGTGGCAGGCGCTGGATGCCTTTATCAGCGGCAATGACTATCTAAGCGATAGACGAGGCCAGTATGCCGAGCGAAACGGAGACAGACTCCCCTGGACTAACCAGATTGACCTGCGCATTATGCAGGAATTCAGGGTAGGGCAAAATGATAACGCCCATCGGCTGCAACTGACCTTTGACATCTTTAATTTTACGAACCTGCTCAACAAAGACTGGGGGCGACAGTACACTGCCACTTTCAATGCTTTTCAGGCCATTGATTTTGTAGGCTACGAGCCCGGTACCACAACACCCCGCTTCAACTACACCGGTCGCGGTCTGACCGACGGAAATCCCTATTTTGTGAATGACTTTTCGTCACGATGGAGAGCCCAGTTCGGTATTCGCTACATTTTCAATTAAAAGTAAACTCTGTCCAAAAATTAACTGAGTGCCAAAAAGAAAGGCGGAGCTGTATGGCTCCGCCTTTCTTTTTGGCACTCAGTGTTTAGACAAGTAGTATGTTCGCAATTTACAATAATTTTTTGTTGCTAAAAAGCAAATAACATAAGACAGATTATTAATAATAATTTAATCATTAAGTAGTTGCATTTCGAATTATACCCTCTAATTTTGCGGGCAAAAATCAATCAATCTTTTATGAAAAAGTTATTACTATCAACACTGCTTATGTTGCTGTGCGTGGTTACTATGCACGCCCAGGTAACAACAAGTAGTATTACCGGATCCGTTAAGGATTCAAAAGGTGAAGCTTTGATCGGTGCAACCGTAAGAGCAACACACGGTCCTTCAGGCACCACGTACGGTGGTGTAACGAATGTTGAGGGTCGTTTTAACGTTCCTAACGTTCGCGTTGGTGGTCCTTACACCATCGAAGTAAGCTACATTGGCTACGAGCCAAAAGTTTACAGCAACATTTCATTGAGCTTGGGTGTTCCTTACCAGCTTGATGCAACAATGGCTGACGGTGGTCAGCAGCTTCAGGAAGTAATTGTTAGCACTGACCGCTCTTCTGTGTTCAACGCTAACAAAACAGGTGCCGCTACTAACGTAGGCATACAGCAGCTGGAGAAACTTCCTACTATCAACAGAAGTGTAACAGACTTCACACGTCTGACTCCACAGGCAAACGGTAACGGTTTTGCTGGCCGTGACGGTCGTTTCAACAACCTTCAGGTAGACGGTGCTAACTTCAACAACGGCTTCGGTCTTAGCTCTAATCCACTTCCTGGTGGCAACTCTCAGCCGATCTCTCTTGACGCGATCGAAGAGGTTCAGGTAAACATCGCTCCTTACGACGTACGTCAGTCAGGCTTTACTGGTGCTGGCATCAACGCTGTAACACGTAGCGGTACAAACCAATTCTCTGGTTCTGCTTATACCTTCTACAGAAACCAGGATTTCAACGGTAGAAAAGTTGGTGACAACGAACTGCCAGAGCAGACTGAAAGAAAGAACCAGATCTTCGGTGCCCGTCTTGGTGGTCCGATCATCAAAAACAAATTGTTCTTCTTCGCTAACTTCGAGCACGAGAACGAAACTTACCCTGGTGTAAACTGGGTAGCTTCCCGTCCAGGCCTTAGTGGTCCAAACGTTTCCAGAACTACTGCAGAAGACCTGGAGCGCGTTCGTCAGCACCTGATCACCAAGTATGGTTATGACCCAGGTGCTTATGAGAACTACGCAAACGAGTTTAACAACAAAAACACGAAGTTCTTGACGCGTATCGACTGGAACATCAGCGACATGCACAAGTTCACACTTCGTTACAACCAGGTAGTAGGTACAAGCGACCAGACAGTAAACGCCAGCTCTGCTCCTAACCCACGTGCCAGCTCTGCCCGTATCGGCCAGAACGCGCTTTCTTTCGCTGGTTCTAACTACGGTTTCGAAAACTCTGTACGTTCCGTAACAGCTGAATTGAATAGCACATTCTCTTCTGTACTTTCTAACCAGTTCCTGGCTACTTACAGCCGTATTCAGGACACGCGTACTTCTCCAAGCAGCATCTTCCCATTTGTTGACATCTGGAAAGACGGCGACCAGTACATGAACTTCGGTTACGAACTGTTCACTTACAACAACGACGTAATCAACAACAACTACTCGTTCATCAACAACCTTTCTTACATGCTGGGCAAGCACAACCTGACAGGTGGTGCCAGCTTTGAGGTACAGAACTTCGGTAACAGCTACCAGCGTTACGGTACTTCTTACTACCGTTATGCTTCTGTGGATGATTTCATCAATGATGCCCGTCCACTTCAGTTTGGTCTGACTTACCCTTATGAAGGTCAGGATCCATATTCACGCATCAACTTCGGTATGGCTGGTCTGTACGTACAGGATAAATTCGCTGCAACTGACCGCCTGAACCTGACTATGGGTGTGCGTGCTGAGCTGCCAGTTTACATGAACGACCTGACTCCAAACTCATCAATCGACAACCTGACACTGCTCGACACTGACGGAAACCCTACAACTTACTCTAGCGGTGAGTGGCCTAAGTCAAGAGTTCTGCTGTCGCCACGTATCGGTTTCAACCTTGATCTGCTGGAAGACCGTTCACTGTCACTTCGTGGTGGTACAGGTATCTTCTCTGGCCGTATTCCTTTTGTATGGTTGACAAACATGCCAACTAACGCTGGTGTAATCCAGAACGTATTGGAAGGTGTTCCTTCAAGCGCACTTGACGTGATTCGTTTCCAGCCTGAGCGTCTGTACTGGTTAGAGAATGGCCCGTCTAACGTGTTCATCCGTCAGCCAAACGCTGGTGCTCCTGGCAGCTTTGCCCTTGTTGACCGTAACTTCAAAATGCCACAGGTATGGAGAAGCAGCTTAGGTGCTGACTACACAATCCCTGGTACTCCATTGGTAGCTACTGCTGACATCCTTTACACAAAAGACCTGGTAGGTGTTTACCAGTTCAACGCTAACAGAAAGCCAGCTACACAGCAGCTGAACAACAACGGTGACAACCGTGACTTCTGGAATGGTTCTTCTAACGCCCAGTACACTACTGCCACTCGTGAGGCTATCGTTCTGTCAAACACAGACAAAGGCCACTCGCTGTCAGCAACTGCTGGTCTGTCACTTAACTCTAGAACAGGCTTCTTCGGTTCTGCTTTCTATACTTACACGCAGGCGAAAGACATCACTGGCAACCCAGGTTCTAATGCTGGTTCTGCCTGGTCTAACAACTACTCTATCAACGATCCAAACGAACTGTTGATGGGTATTTCTCAGTTCGCGACTCCTCACCGTGTAGTAGCTAACGCTTCTTACCGCCTGGAGTATGCTAACCGTCTTGCTACTACAGTATCCTTGTTCTACCAGGGTTCTTCTCAGGGCCGCTTCTCTTACATCTACAACGGTGACGTAAACAGAGACGGTATCAGCAACGACCTGCTTTGGATCCCAACCAGCTCTGCTGAAATGAACTTCGCTCCTATCATGAGCAATGGTCAGGTACAGTTCACTGCTGAGCAGCAGCGTCAGGCTTTTGATACATTCGTAGCTAACCAAGGTCTGGAAAGAGGTGCTTATGCTGAGCGTAACAATGGTTTGATGCCATGGTTCAACCAGTTTGACTTCAGATTGCTGCAGGACGTTTTCGGTAACATCGGTGGCAAGCGCAACACACTTCAGGTGAGCGTTGACGTGAACAACATCGGTAACATGCTGAACTCTGCATGGGGTGTAAGAGACCAACTGAACGGTGGTTCTAACTTCCACTACCAGCTGTTGAGAGTTGCTGCAGTTTCAGCTGACGGCGTTCCTACTTACAACATGATCACGGTACGTGACAATGATGGCAACACATTCCTGCCAGACTCTCCATTCCGTGAGAACTTCAGCTTATCTAGTACATGGAGCATGCAGCTTGGTCTGCGCTACATCTTCAACTAAGCAGAAAAGCTTATACAGCAAAAAGGCGGGACCAATGTCCCGCCTTTTTTATTTTCAAAATATAGCGCTCCAGTTTTTGCATATTCAAAATTTGTCCTAATTTTGTGACACTCAAACGGGGGATTAGCTCAGCTGGCTAGAGCGCTTGCATGGCATGCAAGAGGTCATCGGTTCGACTCCGATATTCTCCACACTAATAATCAAACCCTTACGTCAAAAACGTAAGGGTTTTTTATTTAGGGTCTATACAAATTGCACACTACTCTAAGGTTCTATATTACATCTTTCTTCTTGGTTTGAGCTAAGAAGTAAAACACCCTTAATTTAGAGAAGAATATTTGTTACGATGTTGGTACTTTTACTGCGAGGCTAAATATGCTGCAGGAATTCCTGTTCAGAAATTATTTCAATATCTGATCCTTGCTTCAGTAGCATTACCGCTTTTTCCTGCTTGCTACTCATTCCGTCATCCCCTACAACTCTATAATCCTGCTGCCCTACCACAAGCACGTTTGTTTTCTTAGTAACTCCTGCATCTGGTATCCCCCCGATATCAGCAACTAACTGAATGGCGTCTTTTCTCTGCATGGATGTTAAAGTACCTGTAAACACTACCCTTTTTCCATAAAAGAAATTAGACGGATCATGCTTATCAGGATCACTAACTATGGTTTTAAAATCAGTTCTTGTGCGGATATACTTTGTTTCACATGGCCTGTAGCCATCACTGTGAATTTTCCCAATGACAGTCTTTAGCTTTTCAGGAAAACACTCAAGCGACTTCACCCCTTTCAGACCAAATGTCCTAAGGGATAAATGGGCTGTCGCTAAGCTGTCGGCCGCTGCTCTATGGTGGTCCAACGGAATGTTATTTGCCTTACAAAGGGCCGCAAGCCCGTATGATGGCAAACCTTCCCATACATGTTTTGAGAATATGTAGCTACAAGCATAATCTAAATTAGGTAATGGGAGGTTGTAGAGGTCGAGAGTTCTCCTAAGCACACTGAAATCAAAGCTTGCATTATGTGCTATCAAAAATTGGTTCTCCAGGAGCGGGTGTATGTCATTCCAAAGGGCGTCAAACTCTGGTGCTTTAGCAACCATCTTTGGAGTTATACCATGAATGGAAATATTGAATGCATCAAACTCATTACCGATAGGCTTTATCAACCAAGACTTAGTTTCAGTAATTTTGTTGTCTTCCACGAAAGTCAAACCGATTTCACAGGGGCTGTTTCTTTCTGAAGTAGCTGTCTCAAAATCTATGGTAACAAAGTTCATCGAGTTACTTTTAAATCACTACTATTAATCTGGTATTTTAGAAATAATATCCCGATAGCTTGTCAAAATATTCTTTGAATTTCTTCTCTGTGTGCTTCAGGTCTGCTATATCAACAAAGAGAGAAGAAGAAAACAGGTTTTCAGCCTCTTTGTGAGTACCTAGTTCATTAGCGATTTGTTCAAACGGATGTTTGACGCCACTCTGCTTTACTCTATACCCAAACCTGCCAACAGGAACCCGCCCTTTACCCATTTTCTTGGTATGAGCCAAAGCTAGCAGGTACTCAAACATATCGAATATGTTTTCATAGTCCTTACTGTGCGGCAGGAAAGAATTGAAAAGTGGTTTCAGTTCTGAGAACAACAATTCAGACATGGGCACAAGCTGCCTGTTGCCAAGGGCTTCCCGCAGCGTGTCATAGTCCAATACTTTAGCCGCATTGACATGATCAAGGATAGAGGCTTCCCCATACCTTAGGTGGGATGTCATGGAGAACATCTTAGACAACAACTTGTAGTCCTTCTTCATGATGCTGGCAAGCCCGATGCTGTAAAGGAAGATAAGCCCTGGTAGCGTTTCGAGATCCAGCCATACGCCTCCTTCCTCTTCTCTCTCTTTTGCAGACGTGAAACAGGCTAGGCTGTTAAGCCAGATTGAATGGTGTTGTTCTTTACCCCAGTAAACCCCATTTACAAATAAGCTGCTCAGAGAACTGCATTGCTTGAAATAATAATTTACCCGTGTCTTGATCTCTTCTTTGGCTGGGGTGCCAGCGACCGGCAAAGCATTGAAATTAAAGTTTATCCGATCAACTTCACTTCTTATAAAATCATGAAGTGATATGATCTGCTCATCATGCACGATAAACTTCTTCAACTTGGTCAGTGCAATCTGCGATGTTGAAAGATGTGCAGATTTAGTGGTTTCAAGCACCTCTATCTTTTCATGCAGTTCTTTGAAGAACAAGTCAGCATTGGTGATGCTCACAGCCTTCCCTCTTCTGATGTAGGCTAGTTCTTCCAGTTCATTACCAACCTCGTCTGAATACGTGAAGTAGTTAGAGAACCTGAACTTGTTTGAAGTTTCCAAAGCCTCCTTGAGCACACGATCACTAGTGGCCGTCCATCCGCAGGTGATCAGCCCAAAATTATCTGACACATAGCGCAACAGCTCCGACAGTCTTTCCTCGTACTTGTCTGCTTCACTCTTTACATTCAGGAAGCTGGAGTCCATGTAATCTCCGTTGACTTTAATGACGGTGACCCTGGAGTGAACAATAGGCAGGGAGTTTACGATATGGCCGGGGCAGCTTATCACAACAGGCTCTATACCGATGCATCTCAATGCATTTTCTACCAGCCTGTCGAGGGTAGTTGTGATGATTACCCGCACATAGCCTTTGCTGACTAACCGGGCAATTGTTTGATGTGCAAGTGTTGGCTTCTTCAGCCCCTCCTCAAGTTCGGTTTCGTTAGGCTCAAAATATCTTCGCAAGAGATTTTGCCGCTCCGTCTCAGTGTTCGTAAGCGGCTCCAGCAGGCTTGCATAGCCCGGCCTTTCTCCAAACCGCTTAAAAAACCATTCCTCTGGTTCCGGCTCACAATTCGCATTCTCCAGCACAGCTATCTGCCTGATCAGGTCCAGGGCTATGTCACTACCCGTAGGTATGCCTGCACCGCTGGAAACACCAGAGCCTAATAAGAGCGCAAATGCACCTTTGTTATTATATATCGAATGAGCTACCGAGGAGACTTGGGCATTCATAATTCACATTGCTTCAATACCGGTACAATATATAGATAATTTTATACTAAAACCACGGAAATTATTTTCATTCTACCAGCTCTACAATTTTGACTGGTTAGAGTGCCCCTAATTGGGTATTTTGGCCTTCCTGCATTCTTTTATCTGTGTAAAATGTTTATAACCACTATACTTATACCTGCCGCTACTTCCATGAGAGGGCCAGATTTACTCCTCAAAATCAGTCGTAATCAGAAGGTGTGTATTATCCGACATCCCTTAATTCCAATCATACAGCACATTTATAAGCTATGGCGCAAACGCAACTCCATTTTATACCAATACGCCTAGACTGGTTATACCTGAGGGGTTAAATATTCCGGAACATGCCCCCATACTGCCCGTACCATATAGGACGCAATGCTTAAAGAAGGGAGGATCTATGTCAATGCCATTTAATTTTGAAGATAACATCAAGAACGCGACAGTAATGCTGCAGGACGTAGCTGCAGAGCTGCAAACAGATGACCTCAACAAAGCCGGCCGCATTTTCAGAGCCGTGCTGCAATCTATACGGGACAGATTACCTGTAAATGATGCCGTACAATTTGCCGCACAGCTGCCTATTTTCTGGAAGGGCATCTACTTCGACCAGTATGACACATCCAAGGTGCCAGTCAGGATACGGGATGCGAACGATTGGATCAATTACATCCGCAACAAGAATGCTTTTGCGGCTAATAACGACTTTCAGCAGGATGAAGAAATCACAGCGGCCTTCCGGGCTGTCTTCCGGGCTCTGCAGCGCACCATGACCGACGGACAGCTGGAGAAAGTGAAGCAGTCGCTAAACGAGGACATCCAGGAACTGCTGGCTGCCTGATAAAAAAGCTGCGCCGCCTGCTGCTTAGAGCAACAGGCGGCGCAGCTTTTTTAGATATGCTTTTGCGTTATACAAACAATCCCTCTACTGACAGGTAGCGCTCGCCTGTGTCGTAGCAAAAGGTCAGCACCCTGGCACCATCCGGAATTTCTTCGTCCAGTTTCTGCTGCACCGCTGCTAAAGAGGCCCCTGAAGACACTCCCACAAATATTCCTTCTTCCATAGCTACTCTCCTGGCATAATCGTATGCATCGTCAGCTGCCACCGTTATCACACCATCCAGCAGACTGGTATCCATTATACTGGGCACAAATCCGGCTCCTACACCTTGTATCGGGTGCGGGCCCGGCTGGCCACCGCTCAGCACCGGCGAGGCGGCAGGCTCTACAGCGTATACCTTCAGATTGGGGAAGTGCCGCTTCAGCACCCTGGCCACACCAGTTATGTGCCACCTGTGCCCACCCCGGTGATCAGGTAATCAAAGCCTTCCGGAAAATCAGCCATAATCTCCTGTGCTGTGGTTTCGATGTGAACCTGTGTGTTGGCTTCGTTGTCAAACTGCATGGGCATCCAGGAGTTATCGTGTTCTTCGAGCATTTCACGTGCCCGGTCTATCGCTCCCTTCATACCTTTTTCACGGGGTGTCAGCTCCAGCTTGGCCCCATAAGCCGCCATCAGCCTGCGTCGCTCAATGGACATGGACTCCGGCATCACCAGGATCAGGTGATACCCTTTCACAGCAGCGACCATGGCCAGTCCGACTCCGGTATTACCCGAAGTGGGCTCAATGATCACGCTATCCTTTTTCAGGACACCTCTTGTTTCGGCATCCTCTATCATAGCCAAAGCGATGCGATCTTTGATGCTGCCGCCCGGATTAGCACGTTCCAACTTCATCCATACTTCCGCTTTGTCTTTAAACATGCGGTTGATCTTCACATGGGGCGTTTTGCCTATGGTTTCAAGTATGCTATGCGCTTTCATATTTGTATCTTTTTTTAAATTGAAAAATTCAGAACATCGGCTCTGTCTTCGTAGTAACTCACTTTTATTTGTGGGCGGTGGTACACTCTTGCAAAAGGAGGCACACTTTCGGTCAGCCACACATTTCCCCCTATGATGCTGCTGTGGCCCACCACTGTATTCCCACCCAGTATGGTCGCTCCGGCATAGATGATCACATTATCTTCTATGGTAGGATGGCGTTTGAGGTTCGCCATTGATTTTTCTACACTTAGTGCTCCCAGCGTTACACCCTGGTATACTTTCACATTGTTGCCAATGTCGGCTGTCTCTCCGATCACAACGCCGGTGCCATGGTCTATGCAGAAGCGGGCTCCTATGCTAGCTTTGGGATGGATGTCTATACCTGTCTTGGTATGTGCGTAGGTGGCGAGCACGCGTGGCAGCAATGGCACCTCCATACGGCAAAACTGATGGGCCAGCCTGTATACGGCCACAGCAAAAAAGCCTGGGTAAGTGCGGATCACCTCGTCTACGTTCACTGCGGCCGGGTCACCTGCCTCTATGGCAGCGGCATCGTCATTGAGCTGGCGCTGTAGGTCCGGCAGCGCCTCAAAATAAGCATCTGCTATTTCATAAGGTTTGCCGGGCAGGCGTTCTTCTATTCTGTACAGAATCTTCTCCAAATCAGCACGCAGCAGCATGGCGTAGGCTTCAACTTCAGACCGGGAACTAAAGGAGCGCTCCGAAAGGGATGGAAAGAGCAGTTGCAGCAGGCCATCCAGAAAGGCGCAGCTCATCGAGTGTGGCACTACGTGGCGGGACTGCTTGTGCACAGCTGTCAAGTGTTCAATAAAAGCCTGGCTGATTGCTGTCATAATGCAGAAGAAACTAAGTAGCCTGATTAAAGTTTAACTGAAGTATATACAGTAAATAGCTATACGGGCAGCTGTGGCCTGTGTCTATGATTAACGTGAAATACCGGCTGGAGTAGTGTAGCACTTCGCTCAAAAATAGAGGCCCCTACCTGAGGAGACCTCTCTGCAAATGCTAAAAGGACAAGGGCTATACCTGTGATTATTTACTTTCGGTCCTTCACCACAAAGTTGAGGTACAAAAACCCTAGCAGAGCAAAGGCCCCTCCTGTCCAGAACACCATGCTGAACCTGGAAGCGTTGTTGGCATAGATCCAACCGGAAGCCAGCGCGCCAAACCCTATACCTGCCTCGAGGGCGATGTACATGGTGGCCATTGCCCGTCCCCGGTGCTCCGGGTGGCTCAGATCAATGGTCCAGGCAAAGACTGTCGGGGAGTTCATGCCTACGGCTACACCAAACACAGCCGCAGCGAGCAGAAGCTCTGTAGCCGTGCTGGCCCAACCGATCAGCCCCATGGCCACCACCAGTAAGGCGGAGCTGATTTTCAGTACCCGGATACGCCCATACTTGTCAGAGGCCCTGCCAGCCAGGAAACGGATAGCTAACGATGAGAGTGTAAAGCTGGTAAAGAAGAGCCCTTTGTTCTGAATACCGAGATGCTCACTGAAGTCAGGAATGATCGTCAGGATGATACCGAACGAAACCACCGTGAGCATCATCAAAATGGAAGGATGCAGAACACGGGGTTCAAATATCTCTTTGCGGGAAATTTTGAGCAGTCCCATCCGGAAGCGGTTTGGGTTGTCCAGCGTTTCGTGCATGCGGGCTACGACGGCCACGGACAGGAAGGCAGCCGCTGAAGAAGAGTAGAACATGGCGTCAAGCGAAAAGCTATTGGCGATTGAGGCTCCCATGGCAGGTCCTGCAGCCATGCCCAGACTGCCCGCTAGCCCCAATAGCCCCGTTGCCTCTCCCCTTCGCTCCATTGGGATGATGTCGGCCACGTAGGCGGCAGTGCCAGTAGGTGTAAAACCTGTTGAAAAGCCGTGCACAAGGCGCAGCAGCAGGAACGCCGCTACCGTGCCGGTGATCGGGTACAGGAAGCCACACAATATACAGACAGTGCCCCCGATCAGCATGACAGGTATACGCCCCATCTTGTCGGCCAACTGTCCGCTGAATGGCCTGGACAAGCCAGCCGTCAGGGTAAAGAGAGAAATGATAAGCCCTTATACTCAGCACCGCCCAGTTGTGTAATATAATTGGGCAGCTCCGGAATGATCATGTTGAAGCTTGCGAAGAAAAGAAAAGAGCTCAGGCACAGCAATCCAAATTGAAGTCCATACACACGTGTTTTCAGCTCGGCCATAGTCAGATTAAAGCCGCAAGTTCCGAAAACAATCGCTCCAAAACTATAGCCAGGATGACATGCTGTGGTTTGCCTAGCCAGCTAGTAAGTTTATTCCCCTGTGTTTAAGCCAGATTATGCGCAAAAAAAATAAGCAGCCCCTCGGGCTGCTCCAATGATATTTATAGCGGTCAATCTGAAGGTTAGTCGAAACTAGGGCATCCCTTCCTGTTACGCTTCTTTTTTACCAGGCCATCCTTATTATAAACTGATGACTTGAATGAAAAATATTCGGCTGTTTTCTTGCTGGATACTGCCTGTCTTTTGCTCTTGGTTGTTTTCTCGCTCTTATCTGACTTTACTTTAGCATCAGCAAAACTGGCGAATGACAAAAACATCAGGGCACTAATTAAGGCTGTATAGAATTTTAGTTTCATTAGCTGGTTGTTATAGGTGAGAGAAGACTATCTATTGCAATATTAAACTTAAAAATATATATTAAAAAAACTTTCAGTTATATTTTTTATTTACATATTACAAAACAACCACTAAATTTTCCATGACACTCTAAAATTGGAGCACGAATGTGAGTGGTGAAGCAGTGCTTGAGTGCTAAGAATTCGACCGGGAAACGCTGAAAATAAGAACCATCCCGAAAGAGAGGTGGCCGGCATTGGGGGGGGAGCAAGAGATAAGGAGCTTATATATCTGCAACCGGTTTTGGGACGTTGAACCGGACACCGTTAACAGCCACATTGCGCTCCAGCGCTGCTAGCTGCAAACTAAGAGCCACCTGACTGGCCACGTTTTGACTTTCGATATCAGACAAGAGCAGTGATTTCTGTTGACCGCCATACAGGTCAAAAAGCACACAGTGATCACTCAATTGCACTGCAGCTATCGTGTTCCAGTTCAACCTGTTTTCCTTGTTGTAAAAATTAAGTCTGTAACTGATCGTAACCGGAGATATGGCTACAAAGGCATTTTTGAGGGCACCTTATCAGCACCAAGCGCCACCAGGTATAGCCCAGCCAAAACAATAATGATGGCTGCAATACCCCACAACCAGCGTATTTCATCTATCAGTATGAGATTGTAGAGAGACGCCGAGCCGCCTCCGCTTGCCATGAACAGCCCTAACCAAAGCAGCCGGTCTTTGATCTTACGCAGTTGTCGGGCTGTATAAAGACTGATGTACATGGAAACGATATTGGCTGATGGACTTAAGGCAATGCCAACTCAAAATGTCAGACAAGGAAATGCTGCAAAAAGAGGCATTAAAATTGAATTAAAGTAAAATACGATTGACACAAATACAGGTTTAATTTTAACTAAAATAAATTAAACACAATTTATATTAAGTATTCGAGATTTATTTTAGATGTGTTGAGTCTGCTCAGAGATGTTGCAAATGCTATAGGTTAACAGATGCTATAAACTTACGTGCTGCGCACTTACTGGCACCTGGTTCACCTCCACGTGCTGTTGAATGGCTGCTAATTGTATGCTGACGCTTACATGATTGGCTATTTCGGGGCTCTGAATGTGCCCTAGCCGCATGATCAGTTGTTCACTGTCTTTCAAATCAAATACCAGCGCATGCTCCGATGCCTGAATACTGTCAATGGCGTTCCAATAAATGGTATGCTCAGCTCCGTACAGGGTGAGTCTATAGGCGATTCGCTCTGGGGTCATGGAGAAGTAAGCGTCTTTCAGGCGGATGTAGCTGGCACCAACGGCAAATCCCAGCGTCCCGATAATGCTGACAGCCAGTGCGCCTCCTGCCCAGCTCCAACGCACCTCTTCACGGGCAACAAACTCTCCGAACAAGGCTGAGAGGCCTCCGCAGAGCATCAGTATACCTATCCAAAGCAACACTCGCTTTGTCTTTTTAAGCTCTTTGTTTGGGTATAGGTTTACATACATAGGATTAGTTTTGCGTCATTTCAATGGTTATTTCCTTATCGGCTGCGATCCGAATCAGTTCGGCACGTATGCGCTGGAGCGTTTGCTCATGGTTCACTGCATCCAGGGAAATGGCATGCTGCTCTCCGTTTTTCAGCTCAAATGTCAGCGTATGGCTGTCTAGTGCCATGCGTTCTACTTCCTCCCAATCAAAATCGTGCTCCCGCTGCATGAACCCAAACCGGTACCGCAGTCCCAAAGCCGATATGGTAAGGTGACGCTGATAGCCCGGGTTATGGTCGAGCCACACCGAGATCATAAAAAGTGCAAAGGGCAACAGACTGAACAGGTATAGGAAGGTCATGGCTGAGTGGAAGTCCTGCACAGCGATGAGCTGGTACAGTAACCAGCCATGCAAAGCTACTGACAGCAAGGCAAGTACAAGCAGCAGACGCTCCATTTGCGACCGAACGCCATAAGGTCTGGAAAACAAACGTACGCTAATGCCGGTGTGCTGCATCGTAGGTATAACTTTAAGAGATCAATATACTAATTATTACATAGTTACCAAAGAAATTCATACCAAAACATTAAAACCGGGCTATATTAAAGGCATTTAGTATATTGAAAGCGCATAAGCCTAACAGATGAAAAAAAGCTATACCTTCTTACTTGCCTTTGGCCTTTTTGCGGCCTGCCGACAGCAGCCGCAGCAAAGCGCTCCCATGGCTACCGATACACAACAGCAGGGCATAAACAAATTTGCTGACTCTACCCTTCGGAAGATCTATACCTTACAAGACGAGCGTAAAACCGCTGAATTGCTCAACTTCCTGAACCACCCGACATTGCAGTACCGTCAGGAGGCAGCGCTTGCCTTTGCTTCGGTGCAGGACACACTGGCCATACCACAACTTTTGACATCTCTTTCTGACACCAGCGCAGCGATGCGTGTTGCATCCGCCTACGCACTGGGTCAGATCGGACATAAAAAAGCCCAGCAGGCGATGATCCGGCATCTGCAACAGGAACAGCGCCCTGCGGTGCAGGCAGAGGTTTTGGAAGCAATCGGCAAACTGGCTGACAGCGGAGGACTCAACTTCCTGGTAAATTATCGGGCAACAAACGAGACAGCAGAGGCCGGACAGGCATGGGGATTGTACCGGGCTGGCCTGCGGCAGATCAGCAGTGCACAAGCTGTGGAACGTGCCGTGCAGTGGCTGGCCGAAAGCAAGTCGTATGAAGTGCGACTGGCTGCCGCTCACCTGCTGGCCCGCACCCCCAAGCTCGACCTGACACCCTACCGCCAGCAACTGACCACCGTGGTTACCTCAGATGAATCGGCGGATGTGCGCATGACGGTGGCACAGGCTTTCTCCAAGGTAAATGCCCGTGACAAAGCAGCGCTACTTTCCGGCATCGTGCAAAGCGACCCTGATTACCGCGTGCGCCTGAGTGCGATCCGCTCCATGACAGGACTTGAATTTGAAGAGATAGACGAAGCGATACTGGCTGGCCTGACCGATCAAAATATCAACACGGCAGTGGCCACGGCTGAATTTCTGCAGGCTAATCATGCCGGTGTGAACACCAGTACGCTCCGCAAGGCGCTCAGCCAGGTAGAGGATGGCCGTGTGCGGGCAGGTCTGATCTGGGTGATCCTGCGCAACAGTCCCGACAAGGCTAAACTAAGTCAGGAGTACCAGCAGCTATACCTGCGCACCGAGAACCCTTACGACAAGGCGCATCTGCTCAAGGCACTCTCTGCTGACTACGGCAACTACCAGTTTATCGCCAAAGAAACCTTTGCCGCTTCCCAACCGGTGATTGGCACCTATGGCATGGAGGCACTTACCGCCATGCGCCAGCAGGCCGATTTCCCCAAAACCCTGGAGCAGGACTTTGCCGCTATCTTTAAACAAGGTATAGCCTCCGGCGACGTATCGCTGGCAGGCCTGGCGGCTGGCGTGATCCGCAACTCCAAACTCAACTTCCGGGAGGTTTACAGCGACCATACCTTCCTGACCCAGGCGCAGCAGAAACTCGTGCTGCCCCGTGACATGGAAACCAATATTGAGCTACAGAAGACCATCGATTATTTGAGCGGGAAAGAGCAGTCTGAAACTCCACAGAATCCTTTCACCCACCCAATCGACTGGCAACTGGTGCAAACCATTCACCCTGACCAGCAGGTGGTGATTGAAACTGAGAAAGGCGTGATCTCACTGGAGCTGTTTGTGGAGGATGCCCGGGCTCAGTGGCCAATTTTGTAGAGCTGGCAAACAAGCAGTTCTTTGACGGGCTGTACTTCCACCGCGTGGTGCCAAACTTTGTGGCGCAGGGCGGCGACAAGCGTGGCGATGGCTGGGGAAGCTCCGACTACTCTATCCGATCTGAGTTTGCCCCATTACACTACCGCGAAGGTTACGTAGGCATGGCCTCCGCCGGAAAAGACACGGAAAGCAACCAATGGTTTATCACGCACTCTCCTACTCCACATTTGGACGGCCGCTATACAATTTTCGCGAAGGTGGTAGAAGGTATGGATGTGGTGCACCAACTGGAGGTGGGCGATAAGATAAGGCAGGTAAATCTGATACTGCGGGCTAAGACCCGTTAAGTTTGTAAAAAGCAGGCACAAAAAAAGCGGCGACCTTATGTTAAGGTCGCCGCTTTTATATGAAACGAGCTATTAGAATCGTTCCACTGGCTGTTCTTCAATTTTCTGCAAGTGGCCCCACTGTGGAATCAGCTGTTTGAATTCCTGTAGCAAGGTTTTGCTGCGGTCTTTGCCATACCAACCATGTAACTTCTCTACAAATTCGTTGTATGGTACTTCCTGGGTTTTCATATCCATAAACAGCTTCTGGGCAGGTTCAGGTCGTGGTCCCCAGGTACCTAGTTCTTCCATGGTTTCGGCGTCAAGCACGATCAGCTTTGGTATAGAGCGCCCTCCGTTGGTGAGGTAGGCATCCATTACTTCCGGATGCTCGTCACGCAGCATCAGTTTCACCTCAATCAGGGGCGAGGCATCCGCTATTTTTACCAGAGCCGGCACTGTTTGGGCTGCATCACCACACCAGGCTTCCGTCAGGATCACCCATATCATTTTATTCTGCACACTCAGCATCAGGTCCACCATTTCGTTGTCGAGCACGGTGGTTTTCTCGACGCGGCGCATGCGCTGGGCGTTCATGCGGGTATACTCTACCATAGCCTCAGAGTGGTTTGTTCCTGTGGTTTTATTTTCTGCGAGCAATGTGTCAATTAACTCGCGGTATTGGGTATAAGTTATAGCTTTCGCCAGATGTTCACTCGTAATTACTGTTTTAGACATAGTCTCTGTTATCATAATTTTTTGTTTAAATTTTCGCGGAACTATATATTAACAGATAGATGTTCACATAAGTTCCTTCACCATAGGAGTCCCCCCGCCCTCCCTTTTATTTTACCCCATTTGCACTGAATTGTTTGCATTTTCTGTCAAGCGCTTTGCAGAATCGGTCAAGTACAACAGCAGTTTTAAGCCCCATCTTTGCAGCATCATAAAACTTATAACACCAACGCAATGAACAAATTGGACAGAAATTTTCTCGTACTTGGCGCAACCGGCAGCATTGGCTATGCCTTTACACAGGTGCTTCTGGCGCAGCAGGAGCAGGTCACCATCCTGGTACGGGACCGTGATAGAGCATCCCGCCTGTTCGGCACACAGGCCGGACTCACCATTGTGCAGGGCGATGCGCAGGACAAAGAGCTGCTGCATGACTTAGGCCATAAGGCCACGCATATTTTCCATGGCATCAACTACCCTTATGACAAGTGGCAAGACAACATGGAGCGTGTGACACAGCATGTCATTGCTGCTGCAGCCGTTAACAAAGCCACGATCCTTTTTCCGGGCAATGTGTACAACTATGGCAACCTGCAGCCTGAAATAAAGGAAAACTCCCCGATGCAACCAAACACCCGAAAAGGAGCGCTGCGTGTGCAACTGGAGCAGATGCTGGGAGCGGCGGCACAGCAAGGGACTTGCCGCGTGCTGATCCTGCGCCTGCCCGACTTCTGGGGACCCAACGTCATGAACGAAGGTATAGCCCCGATCTTCAGGGCAGCCTTGCAAGGGGAGGCCATGCCCTGGCTCTACCGCAACGACATACCGCACCAACTGGTCTATACCCCTGATGCTGCCCGTGCCTTTTATAAACTACTCCAACTGCAGCCAGACACTCCCTACCAGGTATACAACTTCGGGGGCGAGGTGGTGCCCAGCATAAAAGCCTGGCAAGCGCAGACTGCGGAGGTAGCCGGCACCAAACCAAAGCACAAACTGCACAGCAAGTGGCTGTTCCGTTTGCTCGGCCTGTTCATGCCCATGATGCGCGAGATTGCCGAGATGGGCTACCTGTGGGAAAACACCATCCTGCTGAACGATGAGAAGCTCCGGCAGACCCTGCCTGACTTTAAGCCAACCCCGATGAGGAAGGCCATTGCCGATACCCTGGACTGGTTCAGGAAAGAATCAGCTGCCTGACCATAAACCAAGCGAGAAGGCAGCCTAATACTCACCGTAAGATTTCTCTCCTGCCTCAATCATAATGGGCAGAAAATTCTGTCGCGGAGGCAGCGGACAGGTTGCATAGGACACAAAGTCGCAGGGCGGGTTCGAGGCTTTGTTAAAGTCAAGCACTGTAGTGCCATCTGGCCCCGGCTTGGCCGCATAGAGATAGCGGCCTGCCCCGTAGGTTTCGATGCCGTTTGTTTTGTCAGCAAAGATGATGAAGAGTTCTTCCCCTTCCCACAGCGCGTCCAGCTGATACTGCTGCCCGTTCAGCGTGAAAATTAGCGTACCTGGTGAGTCCTGCATAGACGTTTGCCCAACCATGTTGGTAATGGCGATCTGCTTCGGGGTGGGGTGTGCCACGAAGCTGGCCATAACACGCCAGTCTGCCTTCACAGGGAAGCGCTTTATACCTTTGAAGTGCACCAGGACGTCGTTCTGCAGGTCACGGAGACGGATGCCATACCTGTCACCTCGCTTGATCACAAACCAGGTCAGCGTACCGTGCGTCAGTTTGGGCACTGAGTCCATGCCGGAGGTATAAAGCAGCGCCTCACGCACTGGTTGCCCTTTTAACAATACCTCCACTCCCGGGTTGATGCTGGTGGTTACTGTGTCGCCTTTCAGCGTGATCACGCCAGCCTTACCCGAGATCTTGCCTTCCGGAAAAGTCAGCGTGTTGTCAGGCCCGCTGCCGAAGGTATTATCGCCCTCCTGCAACCAGAACAAGCCCGCCAAAGTGAGCCAGCCGTCTGGTGCCTTCAGCTTTGCCTCCCGCTCCTGGTGCCACTCATCTACACTAGCCACATAATCGGGAGTAGTTTCTGCCTTGTTATCGGCGGACTCGTCAAATTCAGCGCATCCGCCTGCCAGTATTAGTGTGATGAACAGAAAAACAGAATAAAAAAAAGGTTTTGATCGGAGCACGGGTATTAGCTGGGTAAAATATGCGATTCCGCTAATTTAATAAAAAATAATGGCTGAACATAGTTTTTAAGCAATTCAAAGCCTGAGTCAGGCCTCAGCTAAGCTTTGCCGGTAGAGTTGCGGCGGGAGTCCGGTCCACTTCTTAAAGGAGCGGCTAAAAGCGCTTGGCTCAGAGAAACCGAGCAGGTAGGCCACGTCTGCCACGGTATGGTGTCCGCTCCTGAGGTGTTGCTTGGCAAGCTCCTGCCGCACACTGTCCAGCACACGCTGGTATGTAGTTCCCTCTTCACTTAGCTTTGCCTGTAATGAGCGCACACTCAGGGCCAGACTGCGGGCCACGCTGGTCACATTAGGCTCCTCCCCTTTCAGTTGCCGGGCCAGTTCGCGCTGCACCCGCTCTGTCAGCGAGCGCGGTTCACGCAAGCGCTGCAGGTACTCGTTTGCATACTGTTCAAAAAGCAGGTTCAGCTCAGGGTTGGCACTGACCACCGGCTTCTGCAGCCAATCCGCCTCGAACACGAAGCCGCTGTAGGCAGCATCGAACTCCAGGGTTGTAGTTTTCCCGAACAGGCGACGATGCTCCCGAATGCTGTCAGGCAGTGGGTAAGCAAACATGACTTTGCTGTGTGGCAGCTCCTGCCCGATCAGAGCCTCGAAGGCATTCTTATAGATCACCATTTCGCAATCGATCGCATACCGGGGCTCGCGCAATGCCGGACTTATGACCTCCAGCAGCACATGCGCCTCCTGCCCCCGCAATTGCAGACTGGTCCGTATACCTTCGCACACGATATCCTGGTACTTGCAGAGCTTGCGCAGCGACTCGTGCAGGGTTGGGGCGTTCATCATCACATAGGCGATGATACCTGCCGAGGTCGGGTTCAGGGCCTCGCCCACATGCAGTGCCAGATCAGGATTGGAAGTGGCCCTGACAGCTGCCTGCCAGAGCGCCACCATCTGGGCAATGGTAACACGACCATGCACATCCTGTAACTGGTCTGAGTCTATACCTGCCACCTCACATAAGGCCGCTGCATCCTGCCCCTGCAGCGTGAGCACGTGCAGTACCAGGTTGACTGAGTTAGCGCTTAAAGTATGGTCAGGTGCTTGCATGGTTTCTTTCTGAAAACCGAAGTTACACAATCTCATAAACAGGTGCTGCATCGCAAGCGCAATAATTATCTGACTAATATTTTGCATTTTCGTATAATATTTAGATATTTATCTAAATACCTAAAAGCAACGTGAACAAAGTATTCAAGGCACTCAATGATCAAACCCGCAGAGAGATCCTCAACCTGCTCAAGGAGAAGGATTTGACGGCTGGCGACATTGCAGAGGCTTTTCATATCACCAAGCCCAGCATTTCGCACCATCTTGACATTCTGAGCCAGGCCGAGCTGGTCACTTCTCAGAAGCAAGGGCAGTTTGTGATTTACTCGCTTAACACCACGGTGCTGGACGACATTATGAAATGGATCATCACGCTTAAAGATTAGACGCATGAAAACCAAAAACCTGACCCGAGAGATCATACTTTGGGTGATCATTTGCATTCCGCTGGTATACCTGGCGGTGGTTTGGAACAGTATGCCAGAGCAAGTGCCGGTGCACTTCAACCTGAAAGGTGAGGCCGATGGCTGGGCAGGGAAGTCAACCATGATCCTTATAGTAGTGGGCACGACGGCTCTGCTCAATCTTATTCTGCTGGCCGTGCCGTACATCGACCCGAAGGGAAAACTGAAATCCATGGGCGGTAAGTACCACCAGCTGCGCTTTATACTGATCTCTTTCATGGCGGCGCTCTGCATCTTCCTCATTCACACATCGCTTCATTCGGATACCTTCAAGCCTAACGGCCTGTTTATCCTGATCGGAGCGCTGCTGGTAGCGCTCGGCAATTACTTCCAGGCGGTGAAGCCCAACTACTTCATCGGCATCCGCACACCCTGGACGTTGGAGAGCGAACAGGTATGGCGCAAGACGCACCGGCTGGGTGGCATCCTCTGGATCATCGGGGGGATACTGCTGATTCTGCTGGGGGCTCTACCCATACCCGGATTAGAGCATATCTTCTTTATCGCCATTATAGCGCTTGTTGTCCTGATCCCAACCATCTACTCATTCACAATCTATCGAAAAGAACAAAGGTTAAGACAGCAGTCATAAGCCGGCGACTTATCCGCGCAAAGCATTTATCCACACACAACAGGTATAGCATGAACAAATTAGCCCTTATCCTTTGCTTGACGCTACTACTCTTTAACACCGCCATGGCACAGCAGACACCACCCGGCCAACTTGATGGCAGCTGGAACGGCACCCTGCAGGCAGGCGGCAATAAAATCACGATAGTCTTCCACTTGAGCAGCACAGAAAGCGGGCAACTCACTGCTACCATGGACATCCCGCTGCAGGGGGTCAAGGGCATGGCTATACCTGAGGCTGAGCTCACCCGGGACAGCCTATACCTGCGCATACCTTCCGGTGGCATCGAATACGTCGGCAAACGGACTGGCCCGGAGTCCATGGAAGGGCACTGGAAGCAGAGTGGCATGGCCTTCCCGCTAGCCCTGACCAAAGGGGAAGCAGCCGAAGTGCGCCGCCCGCAGACGCCAGCAAAGCCGTACCCTTACCAGGAGCAGGAAGTGACCGTGGAGAACAAGGCGGCAGGCATCACACTGGCAGGCACGCTCACGATACCTGAAGGCAAGGGCAAGCACCCGGCTGTGGTCCTCTTTACCGGCTCCGGCACCCAGGACCGTGATATGACCTTGATGGGGCACAAGCCTTTTTTGGTGCTGGCTGACCACCTCACCCGCCAGGCTTTGCCGTGCTGCGCCTCGACGACCGTGGTGCAGGCAAGTCGGGAGGAAATCCCACGATGGCTACTACCCAGGACTTTACCTCAGATGCACAAGCTGCCTATACCTTTCTGAAGGCACACCAGTCCGTGAACCCTAAAAAGGTGGGCCTACTAGGTATAAGCGAGGGCGCTCTGATAGCGAGTAGTGTTGCCGCCGCTAACAAAGACGTAGCCTTTGTAGTGCTGCTGGCTGGCAGTGCCATGCCGGGTGTTGAGCTGCTCGTGCAGCAAAATGAAGCGCTTTATAAAAAAGGGGGCATACCTGAAGAAACGCTGCAGAAACTGCTGAAGCTGCGACGCGCGCAGTTCGAAACCGCCGCAACGGAAGCCGATGTGTACGCAGCCAGCCAAAAGATAAGAGCGCTCGAACAGGAAGCAAAAGCCGGTATGACGGAGCAGGAAATAAAACAGCTGCAGCTGAGCCCTGAAGCGGAGAATGCCATTGTAGCGCAATTGAGCCTACCCTGGGCTCGGCACTTCCTGGCCTACGACCCAGCCCCTGCCCTGCGCCAGCTGAAAATGCCCGTGCTCGCCCTCAACGGCAGCAAAGACCTGCAAGTAGCTGCTGCAGCCAATCTCTCCGCCACCGAAAAAGCCTTGAAAGCCGCTGGCAACAAACGCTACACCATTAAAGAGCTGCAAGGCCTCAACCACATTTTCCAGACGGCTGACACCGGCTTGCCCGGCGAGTATGCCACCATTGAAGAGACAATGGCTCCTGTGGCGCTGGAGACGATCAGCGCGTGGATGAAGGAGGTGGTAAAATAAAACACAATGAGCATCACAATCAGAAAAATTGCCCCGGCAGATGCAGGCGCCCTTGCCAGCCTTTCCCAACAGTTTGGCTATAACGTGTCGGCAGAGGAAATGGAGCAGCGAATAGGCCAGGTATTGGCCCGAAAAGAGCATTGCGGATTTGTAGCAATTAAAGCTGATCAGATAGTCGGCTGGATACATGGCTTCCATACCTTTCGCCTGGAGTCAGAGCCATTTGTGGAGATCGGTGGCCTGGTCGTGGATCAGAATTTTCGTCGTCAAGGTATAGGGCAGCAGCTGGTACATAAGGTAAACGAGTGGGCTGCTGACCAGTCAGTTGGGAGACTACGGGTACGCTGCCATACCGCACGAACCGACACTCATGTTTTCTACCAGAAAACTGGCTTCACGGAAAGCAAAGAGCAAAAAGTATTCGACATGCCTGTTACGCTACAGTAGCTTTTGCTCTTTCCGGACAGGTATAAAAAATTACCCCGAAATTCTGTTCATTTGCAGCTTCATACTTATCTGCACTATGAAAAACCTAACCCAGGAAGCACTCGACCGAATCGTAGCGAGTACTGCCGCAAAAAAACACATCCACGGCGCCGCTTTTCGGGTGGAGGCTGCCGATGGCTCATTTTCACTGATGAGCGCTGCTGGCAACATGCAGCCGGATACTCCCTTCTACATCGCGAGCGTCAACAAAATGATAGTGGCTGCTGTGACGCTCCGGCTTGTAAGAGATGGCAGACTTAGCTGGAAGATAAAATCAGGGCATACCTGCCTGCCGGGTTGATGCAGGGGCTGCATGTATACAAGAGTCTGGATTATGCAGAGGAACTGACGATCAGGCACCTCATCTCCCAGACATCCGGTCTGCCCTGCTACCTCATAGACAAGCGTCCGGGGCAGCCAAAACTGATGGAGGAGCTGCTCAGCAGCCAGGACGCCGCCTGGCCACTTGAAAAAACCATAGAGCAGGTAAAACAAATGCGCACGAAGTTCGCTCCTGGCCAGCCAGGCAAGGCCAGTTATGGAAATACCAATTTCAAGTTGCTGGGGCGGATACTGGAGTCGGTAATGGCGCAGCCACTGGATCAAATCCTGACTGCTGTTTTCAAAGAGTTAGGTATGGCCACGACCCATGTTATCAGCCTGCAAGAGAGCAGGACGTTCAGCCCTTTTTATCACAAAAGTCACCAGGTCAGCCTGCCGCTATACCTGTCCTCCTCCCGGTACGACATCGTTTCCACGACGCAGGACCTGATGACTTTTCTGAAAGCCTTCTTTAGCGGTCATTTTTACCCGAAAAACAGATTGCAGGAGCTCGAGCAATGGAACAGCATTTTCTTCCCGTTCAAGTACGGTATCGGCATACAGAAATTCTACACACCCCGCCTCCTTTCGCCCTTCAAAGCCATACCTGACCTGATTGGCCACTGCGGCTCTACGGGCACCGCAGCTTTTTACATACCTGCCAAAAGTGCGTTTGTAACAGGAGCTATCAACCAGGCCAGCAGTCCGAGTACGTTATTTCAAACGCTGATTAAGATTGCGAATAAGCTGTAACTCCTCATCCATACCTTGATTTTCAGTTAGAAGGCCTTGCAAAGCCAAACATACAGAAGTTGTTCTGAGTAAGCAGAGTATGAAAGCACTCATTTTACTAGGCACTCTCAAAAAAAGAAGGTATGTCCAATACGGAGGTTCTGTCCGAGTTTCTGGCAGGATACTTTAAGAAGCAGAACATTGACTGCAGCATCGTCAAGCTGGTTGAGCATAACATTCTGGCAGGCACTTACAGCGATATGGGCGAAGGAGACGACTGGCCAGGTATACTGCAACAGATACTCGCTGCCGACATTATTGTATTTGCCACACCGATCTGGTGGAACAACCAATCGTCAGAGATACAGCGGGTGATCGAGCGACTCGACGAGCTGCACGATGAAATCTTAGAAGGCAAAAAATCCAGACTAGAGGGCAAAGTAGGTGGCATTGTGATAACGGGCGACTCTGACGGTGCGCAGCACATCATTGCCAACATCAGTAACTTTTATAATGCAGTGGGTATGGTACTGCCTCCCTATGCCTCGCTTTCGGTGCTGTGGGAGAAACAGGCCAAAGGAGAAAAGACCAGCCGCGAAGAGCTAATGAAAAAATACGAGGAGGACTACGCCAGCACAGCCGAATCAATGGTCAAGCAGATGCTCCGCTATCTCCCGAAATCTTCTTTCTGAATTTTACCTGATTGGCCTGCTTTATGACTGCTATCGCAGGTTATTAGGGATGGGCAACATCTGGAGTTAAACCTGTGGCCGGTGCTGCGTCGGGATGTAGCTCAAACACAACTTCCCCGACAGTAGGACTATCTTGCGCCGCCTGCCTGATCAGGCCTTGTAAATTACGTCCTGCCTTTTCCATATGGATGGGGCACAAATAAGTGAGCAGCATAAAATACTCATCACCCTCCTCCCCCATGAAAAGGTACAGGTTGTGTGTACTTTCACCGAAAAAGTTTAGCGTACGGGTTTCGACACGTTTAATGTCAACAAGTGGAATGGAAGCTTTCACAGAGCCGTTAGACTCTATTAATCTTATAATCATGGCCTATGCTGATAAATGTATTATAAACCTAGGCTGTGGCTGAATTGCCGAACAGACTGCAGTTTAACAAAATAAAAGCAGAGCTAATAGCGATAACTGGTTTATTACATATTATATTCTTCAGGCAGCCTGCGGGTTCTTAACTACGGCACCGGATCATAACCACTCCCACCCCACGGATGGCACCGTCCAATCCGCTTGAGCGCCATCCAACCGCCTTTAAAAGGTCCATACTTATTCACGGCACCAAGTGCATAGGCTGAGCAGGTCGGCGTATAACGGCAAGTGGCTGGCTTCAGAGGGGAAATCATGTTGCGGTATACCCAAAGGAGTGCGAGCAATAGTTTTTTTAAAAAGCCAGGTCATGGTACGGTTTTGGTGCGTTTTATTTGCCGAACAACTGTTAGGTAACGCAATTTTTAAATAATTTTGTCACAGTTTAACTAATCTAAACAAAATTTCATGTTAAAAAGAATCCTTTCACTCCTTCTTTTAGTTTCGCTTTGCGTGCCCTTCGCCAAAGCGGACGAAGGTATGTGGCTGCCGATGCTGATCAAGCGCCTGAACCACGCTGACATGCAGAAAAAAGGCCTGCAGCTGACTGCCGAAGAAATCTACAACGTGAACAACTCCAGCCTCAAGGACGCCATTGTGCAGTTCGGCGGCTTCTGTACGGGTGAGTTCATCTCTGCCGAAGGTCTGTTGCTGACCAACCACCACTGTGGTTACGGACAGATCCAGTCACACTCTACCCCTGAGAAAGACTATCTGACCAATGGCTTCTGGGCCATGGACCGCAAGCAGGAACTTCCAAACGAGGCCTGTTCGTGGACATCCTGGTGCGTATGGACGATGTGACTGCCAAAGTGCTGGAGGGTATTGATAACAACACACCTGAGAAAGAGCGTCTGCAGCTTGCCTCGCAGCGCGCGCAGGCAATCGCCAAGGAAGCCAGTGAGAATGGCCGCTACGTGTCTTACGTGCGCGACTTCTTCAACGGAAATGAGTATTACCTGTTCATCTACGAGCGCTTCAACGATGTGCGCCTGGTGGGCACGCCTCCATCTGCCGTTGGTAAGTTTGGTGGCGACACCGACAACTGGATGTGGCCGCGCCACACAGGTGACTTCGCGATGTTCCGCGTGTACATGGCACCGGACGGCAAACCAGCTGAGTATTCTGCTCAGAACGTGCCTTACAAGCCAAAGCACCACCTGCCGATCAACATTGGCGGTGTAGAACAGGACGACTTCGCCATGGTATTCGGTTTCCGGGCCGTACGAAGCGTTTCATGACTTCTGAGGGTTTAATTCTTGATGTAGAGCAGCTAAACAAATCGCGCATTAAACTGCGTGACAAGAAACTGGCTCTGTGGAAAGAAGACATGGACAAGAGCGACGCTACCCGCATCCAGTATGCCTCTAAGTATGCTTCAACTGCCAACTACTACAAGTATTCTATCGGTCAGAATGAAGGCATCAAGCGCATGAAGACTGTAGAAGGCAAGCGTGCGGACGAGAAGAAATTCCAGGCCTGGGCCGATGCCAATGCAGATCGCAAAGCCATGTATGGCAGCGCCCTGAATGACATGAACGAGGCTTATAAAGAGATCGAGAAGTATAACTTAGGCAGCGTATACCTGAACGAAGCGGTACTGGGCACGGAAGCCCTACTGTTCGCTTACCGCATGACGCCGGTTTTCAATGCTTTGAAATCAGGTAACGCTGATGCCGCTAAAAAAGCAGCCGAGGACCTGAAGCCAAGAGCTGACGCTTTCTTCAAAGACTATAACATGGCTACTGACAAGAAAGTGTTTGCCGCCATGATGAAGTACTACCATGAAGACATTGCCAAAGACCAGCAGCCAGAGGCTTTCAAGCAGATGGTAGCCAAGTACAAAGGCGACTTCAACAAACTGGCCGACCATGTGTACAGCACCTCGTTTGTGGTGAACAAGCAGAAGGTAGAGCAGTTTTTGAACAACCCTACACAGAAACAACTGGCTAATGACCCGGCTTTCTCTTTGGTAAATTCCATCATGGAGAACTACCAGCAGAACATCGCGCCTAAACTGGCTGAGAGCAACGCCAAAATGGCCCGTGCGAACCGCCTGTATGTAGCCGGTCTGCGTCAGATGAACCCGGATAAGGTATACTACCCGGATGCGAACTCTACTATCCGCCTGAGCTACGGTTCAGTTAAGAACTATCAGCCATACGACGGCGTGACATATCAGACCTTCACTACATTGGAAGGTGTGATGCAGAAGGAAGACCCAAGCAACGAGGAGTTCATCGTGCCTGCGAAACTGAAGCAGCTGTACGAAGCGAAAGACTACGGCCGCTATGCCAACAAGGACGGCGAGCTGATCGTGAACTTCATCACCGACAATGACATCACAGGTGGTAACTCAGGTTCTCCGGTGATCAACGGTAACGGTGAGCTGATCGGTCTGGCCTTCGACGGTAACTGGGAAGCTATGACTGGTGACCTGGTGTATGATCCGGATTACAAGCGTTGCATCAACGTGAGCGCCAACTACGTGCTGTTCATGGTAGACAAATACGCCGGTGCTTCTAACCTGATTAACGAGATGACGATCGTGAGCACCAACAGCCCAGGCCCAGCTGACGCGGGCGTTGCCGCTGGCACTCCTAGCGACAATGGTTCAACTGAACTGCTGAATGCCGCCATCGAAGAAGCGAAAGCTGAACTCGCTGCAGGTAAGAAATCAGTGAAAGTTCAGAAAAAGGACGGCAAGAAAAGAGCGAAAGTGGAAGTGAAGAACTAAGCTGAAACTTTCTTTAGTCAGTAATTGCAAAGGCGCTGGGGATATCCTCAGCGCCTTTTTGTTTGGATCAGGATTTTGAGGATTAAAAAGGATTCTGACAAACTATCTCCCTACCCCCTCGTACATAGCACTTTAGCTATAAACAAAACCGGATGGGATAACGCAACTTCTACAAAACAAACTTAATTTCCTGCTTCTCCTCTTACTGCCTTGCCTTGCACAGGCGCAGGCCGATGTACCTGCGGGTGCACGTGCCGCTGCACTGGGTAATGCCTCTGTTACCTTGCCTGACCTTTGGGCGCTCAACAACAATGTAGCAGGTATAGGTACCCTGGAACAGGCACAGGTCGGGGCTTATGTCGAGAACCGCTTTGGCGTACGGGCTTTTTCGACGGTGGCGCTACAGGCGGTATACCCTACTGCCAGGTATGGAAACTACGGTGTGAGCATGAGCCGCTTTGGCGACGAATTGTTCAGTCAGCAGCATGTGGGAATAGGTATAGGCCACAAGTTGGGTCAGTTCAGCTTGGGCGGGAAAATAGACCTGTGGCAGGTGACTGTTGAGGGCTATGGCAGTCGAAAGGCAGTAGCGCTGTCGGTGGGCGGACAGGCGGAGATCGTGCCGGGCTTTTTCTTCGGAGCTATGCCTACAATATCAACCAGGCCAAACTGGCCGAGTTTGATGACGAAAGGCTACCCACTGTCATGAAAGCCGGCCTAGGCTACCGCCCTTATCAGAAACTCCTCTTACTTGCCGAAACCGAAAAGCATATTAACTTCCCCGCCAACTTCAAAGCAGGTATAGAATACCAGCTGCTGCAGGAGAAACTGGCCTTGCGCTCTGGCTTCAGCACACTTACCAATCGCGCTACCTTCGGACTTGGCTTCCGGGCAAGACAACTTTATGTTGACTATGCCTTTGGCTCCACGACTTTGCTCGGCCAAAGCCACCACCTATCACTTTCCTATACCTTCCAAAAGTAAAGTCACATGAAGCAGGGTATAGCAAAAGGCTTCAGGTATAGAGTGCATCTTTTAAGACCATGGCGAGTAGCCATGAAACACGGTATAGCGATCTTCCTCCTGATACTTTGCACCTGCATGCCACTGCAGGCACAGGACTACCCACGCCAGACATTCGACTTTGACTTGTTCGTGCAGGAGCTTTTTGCGCAGCAGGAAGACGAAAATGTGCCATACGAGGACTTCTATGAAACCCTTTTCCAGTACTTCCAACGCCCCATCGACCTCAACCGCACCACCCCTGAAGAACTGGCCTCACTCTACATCCTGTCCCGTTCGCAGATTGSMTCCYKMTTGTACCCAGCTACGTACCGTCTGAGCATCGATCCGATGTAACAGCCTTACCGTAACCGTTCCTTGAGCCAATCCGAATCCGAATGGTTACAGCCTACGTACCGTCCTTGGAGCATTCCGAATCCGGA
>NZ_AKIS01000003.1:0-4340 GCF_000277005.1 Pontibacter sp. BAB1700
CAAAGTATAGTCCCAGAAGAGCAGGCACAGCAAAAGAAAACGCACCGATATAGCGGATAAGAAATAACGCAAGGCAAACGGCGAACAGCAGCACAACATTTTTACCTGACCAGTTGCCAATAAAGATCTGATAAGTTATACCTGCCAGCAACAACCCAAGCAACAGAAAGGGAGCCTCTGACCATGTGAAGCTATACACTTCCATATAGGTGTAAGTTGCATAAACAGAAGCAATGATAAAAGCGTAGGGGCGACTTAGCTGTCTTAGGAAAACAAAGCCTATAGCCAGCAGTATGAAGTTTAGGAGCTTAGAGGACCAGTAAACATCCAGCGTGCTAAGTTCTGAAAACAAGTAGATTAATACCGGATAACCGACAGGCCAGGTTGAGAAGTAGGTCCTAGTGCCTGTTGCGCTTGTTACGTAAAAGCCATGTCCATCTTTCAAATTCTGTGCAAGGCCAAGGTAATGTGTCGAGTCAGGGCTAATATAGCCAGTTCCTTCTGCGTTGATTCGAAGAAGTATAATGGCTGCTGTTGCGAGGTATAGCAGCAACAGCAACAAATCTGCCCTTCTTAATTCATCCTTCAACATCCCCACAACTTAATACATCCTCGGCAACTCGATCCCCTTAATCTTCCTATACAACCCGAGTGCGGCCTGGTCGGTGAGACTGGTTACGTAATCGGTGATGTGGATGATGCGCTCGTAGTCGGAGGCGCCTTCGGGTAGTTTGAGGTAGTGCTGTGGTATGAGGTCAGCTATTTTGCGGTGGTGCTTTGATTCCTGGCGAAACGCGGCTTTCATGCAGGCGTCCAGCAAGCCGCCCAGCACTTCGAAGCCCGCTGCTTCGATCTCTAGTACCGGTTTATTCCGGTATATCAATTCTACAGACAGACTTTTGATTTCGTCAAGTACGGGCTTGCAGGTGAGCTCGTTAATCAGCGGCTTGTCATATGTGCCGGCTAATATAGCATCTTCATGCTGCAAAAAGATTTGAGAGGTTTCTTGTATCAGCTTTCCGATGATGCGGGCCCGCAGGTAACCGATCTCTTCGCGCCAGTCATAAAAAGTAAGGCTGGAAACGCGGTTGGGGTCATCGTTGAGAATCTGGCGCAGCAGGACTATACCTTGCTGGTGCGGAACCAGGCCAAGCCGTAGCCCATCTTCAAAATCTATAATGCGGTAGCAAATGTCGTCAGCGGCTTCCACCAGAAATGCCAGCGGGTGACGATGATAAAATACATGGTCGTCAGCTCCTTTCCCCAACAGGCCTAATTCCTGTGCAATGGTGTCGAACCACGTCTTTTCGGTCTGGAAGAAGCCATACTTCTTTTCGCTTGTACTTTTCGTGCCTTTCACTTCTGGCAATGACTCCTTTGGGTACTTGGTGAATGTTGCCAGCGTCGTAAAGGTTAGGGCTAGACCACTGTGACTGACGCCATCAGGTAGCTTGCAGTGTGCCGGGTAGGTATAGGTAAGTACTCTGAAACCAGCCGCATTGCCTTCAAAACGCTGCAGGTCGGCTTTCTGCGCATCTGTCAGGTTTGTTAAGAAAGGCTGGGCCTCTTCGCTCAGGAAATAAGCCGAAATGGCGTCTTCACCGGAGTGACCAAATGGCGGGTTGCCTATGTCGTGCGCCAGACAGGCAGCCGCAACTATATCGCCGAAGTCTGCCTCCTGTATATTCTTATCTCCTGTCAGTTCGGGGTAGCGCTCCAATATGCTTTTGCCAACGATACGACCAAGTGAGCGTCCTACAACTGACGCTTCCAAACTATGCGTGAGACGGGTATGCACAAAGTCACTCTCTGGCATCGGCATAACCTGCGTCTTGTTCTGCAGGCGGCGAAAAGCTGAGGAGAATACAATTCGGTCGTAGTCACGTTGAAACTCGCCACGCACCGATTCATCAGAGCTATACCTGCTATCCGACGTCTCGAAGCGTTTCTTTGAAATTAAGCGTTCCCAGGAAGTAGTAGTCATGTAATAAGAGGGTATAAATTAACTGAAGAGCACGCTGATGCCAACAGTAGCTATAAATAATATGGCCAATGAGATCAGATAAGTTAATCCGATCGGGATCAGTTTAACTGCTGTGCGCAGGTAGGATTCTTTATACACATAGCGCAATGCAAAAAACAAATAGACCATGCTAATCAGGAATACCCAGCCATTGGTGTCAATATTACTGAAAATCACTTCTACCAATATGGCAAACATGATCAGCAGGAAAACAAAGGTATGGAAATGAACAGAGAACATCAGGTGTTCCACGTAATTGCGACGCTGTGATCTGTAAAACAGGTATAGGATAAACCCGAAGAACGGCATAAGTACAAACATCATAAAAGAGATGTTTTTTAGCAGCTTTTGCCTCGACTGCTCTTCATTTTTGAGGAAATTCCTAAACTTATTATCCACCTCTTCATTGATGATAACAGATGATGTGTCACCTGCAATGAAAGACGAGGTGTCGTTGGCCGGAAGACCAGCCTTGACTCTGGCCAGCGAGTCTGCTTGCAATATCTGAGCTACAGCTTCCGGGTTAGTTGTTTCCAGTTGATTTTTTGCACTCTGAGCGTCACTGATCACAAGACCGTCTGAAGCAAACAAGGCAACGGCGGTAAAGAAAAAGATGCTTACAAATACATAAAGCCTGAAAGGAGGTACGTAGGATACCCTTTTGCCCAGATTGAATTTCTCTGTCAGGTAGCCGGGGCGGGTAAGCAGGTACTTAAAAGTGAGCCAGAATTTTGTATCGTAGTGCAGGGTGCTCTCAAAAAACTCCTCTACCAAATGCTTAACAGGAACATTCAGGTCGTGGTTTTCCTGCCCGCAGTTAGGGCAGTAATTGTTAACCTCTTCAAAGGTATAGCCGCAATTAGGGCATTGCACAAATTTTCGTCTTTTTTTGGCCATAGGTATGCGTTAGGTAACATACTTGAAAGTCAAATATAGCATACTCACTATAATAAAACTACCATAGCTTTCATCCTAAGGGCTTTAGGTATGTATAATAGTCTGTTGTTGTAACAATATAAATGTAATTTGGAATGTTACTTTTTATAAGTGTTTTAAAGTGTTTATGTGTGTTGCCAGCCTGTCAAGCATCTTTGTAATTTGAAAATTAAGATTTATACAGCTATTATCAAAGTTACCTTTAAAGGTAAACTCTCCTTTTTGTGCTGCTGATGTTTCGCAACATTTGTATAGTTACTCGAGCCTATTCCGAGCAATGAAAAACAGACTGTCCCTTTCCAAGCTGTGAAAACAACATGCGAGCCACTGACTAAACCCTGCGTCGGGTATGCGCTTATGCTCCTGGAGTGTATGCCCTGACATCTGAAAACAAACCTTAACCCTGAAAAGCAGCCAGAAACAGATTATTGTTTCTGGCTGCTTTTTTTATTTTTATTCAGAGGTAAACTATAAAAAAATCAAGGCGTAAAAATAGGGGAGTCACTCTATCCCAGTGAGCCAGATGACTCCAGATGTTCAACCAAAACAAAAGGAGGTACCACTATGAAGCCAATGAAAAAAGAACGCACAGGAGGTGAGAGTCTCACTCCCAGGTCTTTCTTTACAGACTTTTTCAGCGATGTAGATCGTTTTTTTGAGAACGACCTGCTAAGAATGCCGGCGCAGATTGGGCGGCAGATTATGCGGAACATGCCTGCCACCAACATTCGTGAGAATGAAAGAGAATATACCATTGAATTGGCTGCCCCAGGTATGGCGAAAGATGATTTCGAAGTAAACGTGGATGAAGGTATGCTGACCATCAGCAGCCAAAAGGAGCATGATGCTACAACAGAAGAGGATAATTATACCCGCCGCGAATATAACTACAGCTCTTTCAGCCGTTCATTTAAGCTGCCGGACGCCGTGAAGGCAGAAGAAATAAAAGCGCGCTATGAAGAGGGCGTGCTGAAAATAACGGTACCAAAACAAGAGCAGACAAATACCAGCAATCGCAAGCGCGTAAGCATTGAGTAAGGTGCTTATCTAAACTGAAAAAGGGGGCTCTACAGCCCCCTTTTTCAGTTTATTGCAATTTGACCACTTTTGTGACGCCGCTGTTGTTGCCCTCACTCCAGCGCAGCACGTATGTGCCCGACGCCAGGTCAGATACGTTGACTTCGATGATGTCGGTGCCATCAGTTACGGTAGCTTCCAGATCGCGCACCTGTCGTCCCTGTATGTCGTATAGCTGCAGCTGCAGGGTAGAGGTGCTGCGCACCAGGTACTCGATCCGCAGCGTTTCGCCTGGCGAACCATTGGCATTGGTGGTCAGCCCAATTGGGTATGGTAGTACCTCGAAGACGCGAAGGTCGCTTGG
>NZ_AKIS01000004.1:0-18768 GCF_000277005.1 Pontibacter sp. BAB1700
TAAGGGCCGTCTTCGCCGTCAAAGATAAAGTCTGTGGATAGGTGGATCAGGTGCACGTTGTGCTTTTCGCAGGCTTCTACTACAAAAGCCACGGCGTCGCGGTTAAGCCTGAGAGCACCCTCCTGGTCAGTCTCGCACTGGTCCACATTGGTCATGGCGGCGGTATGGATCAGGTGCGTCGGTTTGAATTCAGCTACCACTCGCTCCACTTCTACCGGGTTGGTCACATCCATCGAGGCAAAGGACAGCGTCGGGAAAATCTCAGCTAATTTATTATCGCCACGGCTGGTTGCCAGCAGTTCTACATCGGTGCGAGGCAACAGTAAAGCAGCCAGTTTCTGGCCCAGCAGGCCGTTGGAGCCTGTAATCAGTATTCGTTTCATGTTTTCTGTTTCTTGGTTTAGATGAAGATTCTCAGTAGAGTTCTTCTTTGCTTGGTTGAGCATTAGCTTGTAAACTAAGTCCACTTGGGAGCAAAGTCAATCCGTTTAACTTTTGTCATCCTGAAAGGATCTTGGTAGCAAATGGCATAGACTTAACCTCCGGGGAAAGGGAGCTTGTTTTCTCAGAATAAAACATTCCTCTTGAGAGAAAATACATCAGCCTCTCCTACTAAAGGAAACTGCCATTTGGCTTAAGATTCTACAGTTGCTGTGCGTTTTTCTATTAAATGAAAAACAGACAGTCAGCTCCAACGAAAGTTAATTTGCCTGCGGATAGGTATAGTTGTACTTGCGGGCGATCTTCTTCTTTTTCACGTCTTCCACTTTCACAGTCATTTTCACATCCGAAAGCGGACGGTTTCGGCCGTCTACAGCTTGCTCAGCTATTTTATCGATCACATCCAGGCCGTCGATCACCTGCCCAAAAATGGTATAAGCTTCATCCAGTTGCGGCGTGCCCTGGTGGTTTTCCACGATGTAGAACTGCGAACCGCTCGACTCTTTTTTAGGATTTACCTGGTCGCCCATGCGAGCAGCGGCCAGAGCCCCCCGCACGTGTTTGTACTTCGGCTTGATCTCAGCGGGAATGGTATATCCCGGGTTGCCCATACCGTCGTTGCGCGGGTCATCGTCTTTGGTGTTCGGATCGCCCCCCTGTATCATAAAGCCGTCAATCACCCTGTGGAAGGTGGTGCCGTCGTAATAGCCCTCACGGATAAGTTTCAGGAAGTTTTCTTTGTGCAGGGGCGTGTCGTCGTAAAGCAGCAGTTTCATTTCGCCATGTGAGGTAGCGATAGTTACCAGTTGGTCTTTGCCTTTCGGGGCTTTCTGAGCCAGCACGGCACCAGGCAACAAGGCCAGCAGGATCATGAAAGTAGCGATCTTTCTGAACAGATTCATGTTTGTGGTATAAGTTTATCGTCTAAAATTAGGTCTAAATTTCAAATTTAAGCCTTTTTGGCACCTTTTCATGCATTGCCCTCATTTTCTGCCCACTCATACGAATACTTCTATTTCAGAATAAAATCCACAACCACAGTATCATGTGAAGAGGGCCCTTTCGTATACAGGGTATAGCTTGCACTTTAAGAACTTTATACTGTACCTGCGGAAGCAATTTAGATGTTAATTTCCTACTTCCGTCAAATAAAGTTATATTCATGCATGCTGACTAAACTTACCTACCCTTATTTAATGAAAAAAGTACTACTCATAACAGGTCTTGGCCTCGCTGCCTCAGGCAGTGCGCAGGCACAGGCTCCCTCCACCACTATCGACGAAAAAATTGAAGCAGCCGTAGCTCCTACTGCGCAGTTCATTTCTGACATCATCTTCTATGAAGTACAAGTGGCCGGCACAGGTATACCCCTTATCCTGGTATGGTTACTGGCAGGCGCGCTATTCTTTACTGTATACTTGGGCTTTGTCAACATCAGAGGCTTTAAGTATGCGCTGGACATTGTGCGCGGCAAGTATAACCAGCCCGGTGCCCCCGGAGAGGTGTCCCACTTCCAGGCGCTGACAGCTGCCGTATCTGGCACAGTAGGCCTGGGCAATATTGCGGGTGTGGCCATCGCCATATCACTCGGCGGACCAGGCGCTACTTTCTGGATGATCATGGCAGGCCTTTTCGGTATGTCCACTAAGTTTGTTTCGTGTACGCTGGGTGTGAAGTATCGCGATGTGCATGCCGATGGCACTGTTTCGGGCGGACCAATGCATTACCTGAAAAAAGGCCTGCAAGAGCGCGGCATGACGGGCCTGGGCAAATTTCTGGCTGCTTTTTTTGCAGTGATGTGCATAGGCGGCGCCCTGGGCGCAGGCAACATGTTCCAGATCAACCAGGCAACGCAGCAGTTTATATCCGTAACGGGCGGCGCAGAAGCTTCTTTCTTTGGAGGTGGTAATTCCTGGATGTTCGGTTTGATTATGGCCGTGCTGGTAGGTTTGGTGATTCTGGGAGGTATGAAGAGCATAGCCCGGGTAACCGAGAAAGTGGTTCCGTTGATGTGCGGCGTTTACATTGTGGCTGCTATTATAGTTTTGCTGGTCAACTTCACTTTAATCCCAGCGGCTTTTGTGGCTATTTTTGAAGGTGCCTTCACCACGACGGCCATTGGCGGCGGTGTGGTTGGCGTTATGATACAGGGCTTGCGTCGCGGTATTTTCTCGAACGAGGCAGGTATAGGCTCTGCTTCCATCGCGCATTCCGCCGTGAAAACCAATATGCCCGTTACCGAAGGTTTCGTCGCTTCACTGGAGCCTTTTATTGACACAGTAGTGGTCTGCACCATGACGGCCCTTGTAATAGTTGTGACGGGTGCTATACCCAGGACACAGGCGATGGCATCGCGCTTACCTCTTCGGCTTTCGCCACCGTAATCGACTGGTTCCCGCTTATTCTGGCTGCTGCCGTTATTCTTTTTGCTTTCTCCACGATGATCACCTGGTCGTATTACGGCCTGAAGTCCTGGACCTATCTGTTTGGCCACACCAGGTCGGCTGATATTTCTTTTAAAGTATTGTTCTGCGCCTTTGTAGTACTGGGTGCACCGATTCACCTTAATAGTGTCGTAGCCTTCTCTGATGCGATGCTCTTTGCGATGAGTATTCCAAACCTGATAGGCTTGTTCATCCTGGCTCCGGTCGTGAAAAACGAGATGCAGGCTTTCCTGGCTTATGCTCGTTCCAGCAAAAAACAACCGTTTACGCCAGAGGCAGTGGAAGCGGCACATTTGAAGGCTGAAGCTGAGGTATAGTATAGATGACAGGTATAACCTGTACTCACAAAAGAAACGGGCCGCCTGCGAAAAGCAAGCGGCCCGTTTCTTATTTTATTGAGGTATAGTTCTTTGACAGGCTATTCTCCCCTTTCAGCTCTGATGTCTTTCAATATCTGATCACCACCACGGCCCAGAATCGTTTCAGCCAGTTTCACACCCAGCGACTCAGCTTCTGCCTGATCGCCCTCAAACTTATCATACAGGTGTTGCTGTCCATCCAGACTTACCAATCCGCCCTGAATGCTCACCTTGCCTTCAGCTGTTAAGGTAGCCAGTGCAAAAGAAGGTATACTGCAGCCACCCTCCATGGTGCGCAGGAAAGCGCGTTCTGCCACCAGGCAAACATGGGTTTCTGCATGGTCAAGCGCGTCCTTCAGTTGCTGCTTTAGCTCCGGATCAAGGTTGCGGGCGCACTCCACGGCCACGCTTCCCTGACCAGCAGCAGGCACAAATTCGTTTTCGGGGAAGGTATGCACGATCAGGTCGTCGTAGCCCATGCGGAACACACCGGCATAGGCCAGCATGAGTGCATCGAACTGCCCGTCCTTGAGTTTCTGCAAACGAGTCTGCAGGTTACCGCGCGACTCGGCAGTGGTCACATTAGGGTAGTACTTTCTGAGCAAAGCTTTGCGGCGCGTCGACGAAGTGCCAATTACCACCTTGCTATCACGCTCCAGTTTGAAATCCGGGTTGAACGACAAAATCACATCGTTCACCTGCTCGCGCTCCATAAAGGCTACCAGTTCCAGATCCTCAGGTATAGACGACTGCACGTCTTTGGCACTGTGCACGGCGATCTCAATACTACCTTCGCGCAGCCCCACTTCCAGTTCTTCGGTAAACACGCCTTTTGAGCCCAGCTTATCCAGCGACTTGTCAAGTATCTGATCGCCTTTGGTACTGATGATCACAATCTCGGTATCGAGTCCGGCGGCCTGTAGTTTGTCAGCCACTGCGTTTGCCTGCCAGAGGGCCAGCTTGCTGCCGCGTGTACCGATCTTAATAGTTTTTATCGCTGTATTATTTTCCATGATATCTTCTTAGTTAGCGTTGCGCAGGTACTGGGCAATCTGGATAGAGCTGTCTACGAACACCATTTTCGGATTGGCATTTCGCTCTATGTGATAATGTGCCTCGTTTAGTTCCTGCGTCAGTTTATCAGCATTGTTTTGTGTTATCAGCTTCGAGAACTTCTGTACGAAATCGAGCTCGTTTGAGGGCAGATAAGCGATCAGCGAAGGATCCACGCCGTAGAGCATCACCTTGCGGAACAGGTTGAGCGCATAAAGCAGAAAGTTCTTCTGGTTCTCGCGGCCCAGCTTCTGAAACTCCTCACTGAAGTCCACTACCTTGTCGAATTTGTAACTGTAGCAGTTTCGCATCCAGTCGGTGAAGAAGGTGAAATAGTCGCTGCTGACTTGGCTGGTGAGTTTGGTAGCGGCATTTAGGCTACCTTCAGCCAATTGCGCCACCTGGTAAGCGGCCGTGTCGTCAAGACCGTGCTTCTCCTGCAGGTATGAGATGACCTCATTTTCCGTGAAAGCCCGCACCTGCACAATCTGGGTGCGGGAGGTAATAGTCGCCAGGAGCTTCTCGGCTGACTGCGATACTAACAGAAAGAGCGTCTTTGCCGGCGGCTCCTCGAGCAACTTGAGCAGTGCATTGGCGGCAAAGGGGTGCATCAGTTCCGGCAGCCAGATCAGCACAATCTTGTAGTCGCCTTCAAAGGCTTTCAGCGAAACCAGTTTCACTAACTGGCGGCTTTCCTCCTTAGAGATATTGCCCTGCTTGTTCTCGGCGCCAATATGCTGCATCCACTCGTTCAGCCCTGATAGGGATTGGCCAGCACAAACTCACGCCACTCGGTCAGGAACTTCTGGCTCAGTACATCTTTGGTCACCGACTTGGTACTGGTCACGGGCATCACGAAGTTGAAATCGGGGTGCACCAGCTTGTTCATCTTCACGCAGCTGTTGCACGTTCCACATGAATCATCGGCCTGCCGGTCTTCGCAGTTGATGTAAGTGGCATAGGCCAGCGCCATAGCCAGATTGGCACTCCCCTCCTGCCCCAGAAACAGCTGCGCATGCGCCACATGGTTTTGCCGCACCGAGTTGATGAGCAAAGCCTTCGTTTCCTGATGTCCTTTTATTTGAGAGAAATGCACGTTGTAATCGTTAATTGTTGGTTGTTGGTCGTTAATTGCTCTGCAGTGATTTGTTTTGCCTAAATGAATGATCGTCGCGTTATCAACTAACTATAACTCCCATCCACAAAAACAACAATCAGCAATTAACAACCAACAATTATACTTTCCTATCCCACACCCGGTATTCGCGGGTTTGTTCAAAGATATCCGCCATAATATCCTGTTCTATTTTGTCATAAGCCAGGTTACGACGCTCCATTACTTTCTCGGCTACTTCGTTTGCTTTGCGGAGCTGGAAGGTTTCGAAGCCGGCGGCGCCTCCCCAGGCAAAGGAAGGTATAAAGTTGCGCGGATAGCCAGCCCCAAAGATGTTAGCACTCACACCTACTACTGTACCCGTATTGAACATCGTGTTGATACCGCACTTACTGTGGTCGCCCATGATCAGACCGCAAAACTGCTGCCCCGTACTCTTGAAGCCGCCTTTGGCGTAACTCCATATCTTCACCTCAGCGTAGTTGTTCTTCAGGTTCGAGGTGTTCGTATCGGCACCCAGATTGCACCATTCGCCTAACACCGAGTTGCCCAGGTAGCCTTCATGGCCTTTATTGGTATAGCCGAAGATCACCGAAGCTGCCACTTCCCCGCCCACTTTTGAGAAAGGCCCGATGGTCACATCACCTCGCATCTTACCGCCAACATTCACGTTGCTGCCTTCACAGATAGCAAACGGGCCTTTAACGATTGCGCCTTCGTGTATCTGGGCATTCTTGCCGATGTAAATAGGGCCGTTTTCCGCATTGAGTATGGCCGCACGGATTTTTACACCCTCTTCGATGAAGATATTCTCCTCGCCATACACCATGGTATACTTGTCACCAACAGGCTGGCTGATGCGACCTTCCGTCAACACTTTGAAGTCGCTGCGGATCTGATTCCCGTTCTGCACAAAAATCTCCCATACTTCCCGAATGATGCTCTCCGGCATGCACTCAATCTTTTTGGAAGAGGAATGCATAACCAGTTCGGCAGCGTCGTGCAGGTCCAGGTTGTCAGCATTCAGCGCAATCAGCATACCTTCGCAGTACAATCCTTCTCCAACCTTGAGGGCTTTGACCTGTTCTATCAGCTTTTTATCCGGGCATACCGCACCATTCAAAAAGACATTATGCGTGTCATAGTGCGCCGGAAACTTATGTTGCAGGTATGTCTGCGTCAGATACGACACGGTTGCCCCCGCATAGGTCTGCCACTTCTCCGCTATGGTCATAATACCAACGCGGATCTCGGCCACTGGCCTTGTGAAAGTCAGCGGCAATAGTGACTGCCGTATAACAGGTTCATCGAAGAGAATGATATTCATAGTTACAAAAATAGAAAGTCTTCCCGAAATAGTTCAGGAAGACTCGCTTAATTAGGTATAAACTTTTCGTTAATACACGATGAGTTGAAAAGTCTTCTCCACTTGGTTGGCGGGGAAAGACTGGTTCTTGCCAAAGGTTTGTTGCCGGTAGTTATACCCGCTCCCCACAAACACATTCTCCTTCTCGTCTAACACAGCTGCCACTGTTTTCTTGATTACCATTCTGTTGGCCCGCACGGGTATGTCTTTTATCGCCATCACGAAGGTGCTGTCGAACACAGTAGTTTCTAGTGCATCAGTTGCCTCCTTGTCTTTACGGCTTATGACCAGTTGGAAAGTTATTTCTTCCTCACCGTACTGGCTGTAAGAAAAATCCTGATTGCCAAATACTTCAAAAACCACCGTTTTGTCTACCGGCTCCGGTTCAGGTATAACTTCTTCGTTTTTGTCGCAGGAGCTAAAGGCGAGGAGTGCCAATAAGCCACACAGGTAAGTAGCGCTAAATTTCATAGTCGAGGGGTTTAGTAAGCGTTTATATATAGTTTTTGCTATAACAGAAACCGGACCAACTCCTTTGTACTGGTCAAAATAAAAAAGTCTTCCCGGTTTCCCGAGAAGACTTTTAAAACGTTTTAACCAGGTGGTATGCCTGCTTATTTTTTCTTGTAACGTGTGTTGAAACGCTCCACACGACCCGCAGTATCCACAAAGATGTTTTTACCAGTGTAGAAAGGATGTGATGCAGAAGAAACTTCCACTTTGATCACTGGATACTCCTTGCCGTCTTCCATCGTGATTTTCTCGTCAGAGTTCATAGTAGAACGCGTGATGAATTTGAAATCACTCGTCATATCCTGAAATACCACATCTCTGTATTCTGGGTGAATGCCTTTTTTCATTATTATAAACGTTAATTAACCTTAATTTCTGAATCGGACTGCAAATTTAATAAGTATTTTTGAAATTAAAACGCTACTAACCAAATTATTTTACTCATTTACTCAGGTATGCAGTTGCTATCGATAATTATATAAATTTGTCTCAGGCACAGCGCCATACCTTATACCGATACCTACATGACACATCCACAGCAAAACCTGATACTCGACCAGGGCCAGATCCAGCAAAAGATAACCCGCATGGCCTACGAGGTATACGAGCAGAACATTGAGGAACAGACCCTTGCGCTGGCAGGCATACACCGTAACGGCTATACCCTGGCAGGCATGCTGGCAAAGGAACTCGAGAAGATTTCGCCTATCAAGGTAACGCTATTGCAGGTCACGCTTGACAAAACAGCTCCGCTGCAAACACCCGTTGCCATCAGTCCGGAGGGAACGGCGCTTGAAAACGCCGTGGTGATTATTGTGGACGATGTGCTGAACACAGGCAAAACATTGGCCTATACCTTAAACGCCCTACTGCCGCACAATCCTAAAAAAGTGGAGATCGCAACGCTGGTGAACCGTCATCATACCTTATTCCCGGTATCGTCCACCTATACCGGTTACTCACTGGCCACCACCCTGCGGGAGCGTGTGGATGTGGTGCTCCAGGAAAATGAAATAGCAGCGTACCTGCATTAAAAACATATCGTAGCCTTTAGGGCAGAAGGTGAAAACCTTAAATTAACGCTATGCAGCTAAACAAAGAAGAGATGGGTTTCATTAACAAGTGGGCCAAGGCGAAAGAAAACGGTCAATGGCGCTACATCCTGACACGCGGGCTGCTGTGGGGTGTGTTGGTAGGAGTCTTTTCGAAACTCTTCCAGGCATGGGATGCGCTCAAAGCCTGGGACACAGCCGCACTGTCTGATGGTTTTACCTCTTCTGACTTCCTTGTCAGACTTTTTATTTACAGCGCCATTGGTGTGGGTATACACGCTTACCATTGGAACGCAAATACCAAAAGGTATAACCAGCTGAAAAGCATAGAACGCCGCTCACAAACTGTCGCTGCTTCCTCTAAAGACTGATTTTAGGCTACAAGTTAATCCTACAACATCTCGGCACGTAATACTCAACTTGACAAAGGAGATGCATACTGTAATCCTGCCAATCCTTAAATCCTGAGAATCCTGATCGATGAAAGAACTTTGCTTCGCCACCAACAATAAAAACAAAGTAGCCGAGGTGAGCCAAATGCTCGAAGGCAAGTATAAACTGCTCACGCTCGAGGACATAGGCTGTCACGAAGAGCTGGCCGAGGACCAGGACACACTGGAAGGCAACTCCCGCCAGAAGGCACAATACGTGTGGGAGAAGTATAAAGTCAACTGCTTTGCCGACGACACCGGATTAGAAGTAGATGCCATTTGCGGCGAGCCTGGGGTATACTCTGCCCGTTATGCTGGTCCCCAGCGCAACGACGCCGACAATATCCGCCACCTGCTCAAGAACCTGGAGGGCCACGACGTACGCCGGGCCCGCTTCCGCACCTCGATCACGCTATACCTGGATGGGCAGGAGCATCAGTTCGAAGGAATCGTGAACGGGCAGATTACCACAGAGTGGAAAGGGAATAAAGGCTTTGGCTACGACCCCGTGTTTGTACCGGAGGGTTATGACCGTACCTTCGCAGAGATGACGCCGGAAGAGAAAAATGCCATCAGTCATCGTGGCGAGGCCATCCGGAAGCTCGTGGAATTTTTGAAAGCACAATAGCGTTGGGGAGGTAAAATAATTAGCACAGGCTGTAGCCACATTGGCCTTAAAAGACTAATTTTGTAGCCTGATACCATAACTTCCAATGCAAAAGCCATTCATCGTCGGAATTACAGGAGGTAGTGCTTCAGGGAAAACCACTTTTTTGAATAGACTACTTGCTTCTTTCTCGCCTGAGAACATCTGTTTGATCTCCCAGGATAACTATTACAAAGACCGCGAGCACCAGACCCGCGACCTCAACGGGGTTGTCAACTTCGACCTCCCTTCCTGCATCGACGACGACGCTTACGCACAGGATATCCTGAAGCTGAGCCAGGGCGAAACCGTTTACCGCAAAGAGTATACCTTCAACAACCCCAATATAGTGCCAAAACAGCTGGAGTTCAAGCCAGCGCCTATTGTGGTGGTAGAGGGTATTTTCGTTTTCTACTTCGAAGAAATTGCCAAACTGCTCGACCTGAAGGTATACATCGACGCAAAAGAGTATATCAAACTGCAGCGCCGCATCGTGCGCGATAAAGTGGAGCGCGGCTATGACCTGGACGATGTATTGTACCGCTATACGCACCATGTGGCACCTACTTACGAGAAGTACATCAAGCCTTACAAGAACGACGCAGACATCATCATCCCGAACAACGAGAATTTCGACCGCGGGCTGGATGTGCTGACCACATACCTTAACTCCAAGATAAAATAATGCGACACAAGTTCGTAGTAATCGGCCTCGGTATCTTCGGTAACTCCATCGCCCGCACACTCGCTGAGCGCGGCGCTGAGGTGCTCGCCATCGACAACGACGAAGACCACGTGGAAGCCATCAAGGACGAAGTGGCCTATGCCGTCGCCCTCGACGCAACCGACATCCGTGCCCTCGAAGCACAGAACGTGCAGGATATGGATGCGGCCATTGTGGCTATCGGTGAGGACTTTGAGGCCCTGCTGATTACGACGGCTAACTTGCAGGAACTTAACATCAAGCGTGTGATCACACGTGCTTCGAACAAGCAACAGCGTCGTATTCTGGAGAAAATGGGGGTACAGGAGATCCTTTCGCCGGAGGGGGAAGTTGGTAAAACTGTGGCCGAGCGATTATTGCAGCCAAACATCCGCACCTTCCTGCCACTGCCTGACAACTACGAGATTGTGGAGATCAACACCCCGCGTGGTATCGCCAACAAAAGCCTTGCAAAAATATCGCTGCGTGAGAAGTATAACCTCAACATGATCACGATTAAGCGCTTCTTTGAGGAGATTCAGGACGGCAAACCAACGCAGGTGGAGCACATCATCGGTGTTCCGAAGGCCGACACCATTATCTATCCTTCTGACATTCTGATTCTTATCGGCAAGAAGCACGATATCAAACGATTTATTGATATAAACCGCTAACAGGTTTTATTTTTCGACGAAAGCTTTTACATTTGCTTTCTATATGCCAAACGCAAACGCTATACTTCCTCACTTCCGTCATCTTTTGATGACCGTAACCCTGCTTTGGGCACTTATGCTCAATGGTCAGGAAGTGGTGGCGTATACCTACACGGCGCAAGGCACTCCTGCAAAGTCGGCTTCTCAACTGGCCACTGCCCCGCAGGAAAAGACGGTTATCAAGCAAAAGGTCACGCTGGAGGCTACTACCTCCTTTGTGGTGCTCAATCTGGAGCAGGATGCGCTGGAGCCAACTCCCATCCCTGCCTTTGCTACACCTACGGATGAAGTACTGCCTGCTTATGCGGCCAGAGCACCCGGAGTTGGCTTCGTTGCCCGCTTCTTCCCTATTTCCATTCAACCCAACGCTCCTTAAGCGATTTCTTTCCCCACAGGCCCTCCTATGGTCCTGACCCGTTGCGCATACCATTTTCTCAGGTATAGCGGAACAGCTTCACAGTATTTATTGGTTATTACAAGATAGCACCGCTGTGATTTACAGAGCATTACCATTATTTCAACTATACTTTATTTATCAACCAACCCATGCGGAATAAGAATTTTATTATCGTTATGACTTTGATAGTATCGGCGCTCTGCCTGTACTACCTGTCATTCTCGTTCGTTGCCGCAGTGTGCAGAAAGACGCTGAGGCCTATGCCACAGACGCACAAGGCAACGTAGACCACGCCCGCCAGCAGTCATACCTTGACTCGGTGTGGAGAGAGCCAGTTTACAACTTCCTTGGTGCTGAGTATACCTACCAGGAGGTAAAAGAAAACGAACTGGGCCTTGGCCTTGACCTTCGTGGCGGTATGCACGTGGTTTTGGAAGTGTCTCCTATTGAGATCATCAAGTCGATGTCTGGCAACAGCAAAGACCCTAACTTCCTCAAAGCCCTTGCCCGTGCACAGGAAATGCAACGCAACAGCCAGGAGAAGTTCACTTCCCTGTTCGCTGAGGCTTTCAGAGAGATTGAGCCAGACGGTCGTTTGAGCCGCATTTTCTCTAACACAGCCAACCGTGGCAAGATCAGCTACGAGTCCAGCAACGCTGATGTAATCAATGCGATTGATACGGAAGTAGAAGATGCCATTGAGCGTTCATTCAACATCCTGCGTACGCGTGTGGACAAATTCGGTGTAAGCCAGCCAAACATCCAGCGCCTGGGTAACAGCGGTCGTATCCAGATCGAATTGCCAGGCATCGACAACCCTGACCGTGTGCGCAAGCTCCTGCAGGGTATGGCAAATTTGGAGTTCTGGGAAGTATGGACGCCTGAAGAGGTTTCTCCTTATTTCACACAGCTGAGTGACCACCTGAACGCTGAAGAGAAAGCTGGTCGCTTGAACTTAGGCCGTACTGCTACCCAGTCTGCCGCCGCTAACGCTACTACGCCAGCTACCGTACAGGATGCTGCTGCTGACGACGTACTGGCACAGGCTGCCGCTACTTCTAACGACACTGCCGCCGCTGCTGCTGGCGACACAACAGCCCTTGCTTCTGCTGCACAGACTGACTCTGCTGATGCACTTCAATCACTTCAGGAAGAGCAAATGGGTGTAATGGGCCGTCTGTTCACGATGATGCCAGGTGGTATCGGTGCTAATGTGCGCGACACTGCCAAAATCAACGAAATCTTCAACAGACCTGATGTTCGTTCTATCTTCCCTCCTAACATGAAGTTCCTGTGGGGCGTGAAGCCACTTGTGGGTGACAACCGTCAGGAGTTTGTAGAGTTCTACGCTGTGAAGAAAGGCCGCGACGGAAAAGCACCTATGACAGGTGATGCCGTGAACGATGCTCGTCAGGACTTCGACCAGAACGGTCGTCCGGAGATTAACATGACCATGACACCTGCTGGAAGCAAGCGTTGGGCTAAACTGACAGGCGACAACGTTGGCCGTCAGGTGGCGATCGTGCTTGACAACTATGTATACTCTGCGCCAGTAGTGCAGGGCGAGATTACAGGTGGTAACTCATCTATCACAGGTAACTTTACTATTGAAGAAGCAAAAGACCTTGCCAACATCCTGAAGGCTGGTAAAATGCCAGCTCCTACCCGTATCGTGGAAGAAGCGATTGTAGGTCCTTCATTGGGTCAGGAAGCCATTAACCAGGGTCTGATCTCTACGGTTGCTGGTCTGATCATGGTGGTGATCTTCATGATCGCTTACTACAGCCGCGGTGGTTTCATTGCTGACCTCGCCCTGTTATTCAACGTGTTCTTCATCCTGGGCGTATTAGCTCAGTTTGGTGCAGCACTTACCTTGCCAGGTATCGCCGGTATCGTACTGACACTGGGTATGGCCGTGGATGCGAACGTACTGATATTTGAGCGTATGCGTGAAGAGTCACTCAAAGGACTGAGCATGCGTGAAGTGATCAACAAAGGTTACGACAAGGCATTCTCGACTATCTTGGATGCGAACGTTACAACCTTTATCGTAGGTTTTATCCTGTACTTCTTCGGTTCTGGTCCAGTGAAAGGCTTTGCCATCACCCTGATGATCGGTATCGTGACTTCATTCTTTACATCTGTGTTTATTTCAAGAATACTGGTAGAGCGTGTTTTCAAGAAGAGCGGCAAACTGTCATTCGGTACTTCTCTTTCAGCTAACATGTTCCGCAACGTGAAGTTCGACGTAATGAAGTTCAGAAAGCCAGCCTACGCCTTCTCACTTGCTGTGATTGTGTTTGGTTTCGTGGCCATGTACATCAACGGTGGCCCTAACCTGGGTGTTGACTTCAAAGGCGGTCGCTCTTATGTAGTGAACTTCGATCAGGCCATCGCAGCCCCTGATGTTCGTTCGGCCCTGTTGGACGACTTTGAGTCTGCTGGTACAGAAGTGAAGACATTCGGTGCTTCTAACCGTGTGAAGATTACAACCAGCTGGTTGGCCGATGACGAAAGCATTCAGGCGGACGAACGTGTGAAAGCTGCTTTGATGCAGGGTCTGGAGCAGTATAGTAACCAAAACCCAGAGATCCTGAGCCAGTCTAAAGTAGGCGCTACTATGGCCGACGATATCCAGAAGACAGCCTTAGTGGCCGTATTGCTGGCGCTGGTAGGTATCTTCATCTACGTGATGCTGCGCTTCAGCAAGTGGCAGTTCTCGCTGGGTGGTGTGGTAGCTTTGCTGCACGACGCCCTGATGATCATTGCTGTGTTCTCTATATTCGACCTGTTCGGTGTATCTTACGAAATGGACCAGGTGTTCATTGCAGCGGTACTGACGATCATCGGTTTCTCCATTAACGATACCGTGGTAATCTTTGACCGTGTGCGTGAGTACATGCACGACAACCCGAATAAGCCGCTGCGTGACATCGTAAACCCAGCCCTGATCAGCACATTCAGCCGTACGATCATCACCTCACTTACCCTGTTTGTAGTGGTGGTAATTCTCTTCATCTTCGGTGGTGAAGTACTGAGAGGCTTCTCGTTCGCTATGATCGTCGGTGTACTGGCCGGTACCTACTCTTCTCTGTTCATCGCGACTCCAATCGTGGTGGATACAGTAAAAGAGAAAGTAACACCAGCAGTATCTGCTAAAGTAGCTTAAGTTAAGCTCAGCACATAAATAGAAACTCCCGCCTCTGCAAAGGGGCGGGAGTTTTTTTGTTCATAGATATAGAGAAGTATGGCACCAATGCCATCAACTTAAGCTTTACTTTGTCATTTCGAACGCTAGTGAGAAATCTGGGGTTGTGGCATTGCTTTAAAATAATCCAGATCTCTCCATTCTGTCGAGATGACAGGTTAGGAGCGGTATTGCTTTAGCTGATGGCATTGGGTATACTATACCTAAAAACAAAAGAGCCAGCTCTGGTGAGAGCTGGCTCTTTTGTTAATCTACAATGTCTATAATGACAGCTTAGACAGTCACACCGTCAGCTACTACTTCCTGTACTTCAGGAACCATGCGCTTAAGCAGGTTCTCGATACCAGCCTTCAGTGTAACGGTAGCCGATGGACAGCCGCTGCAAGAACCTTGCAGGTGTACAGTTACCACACCGTCTTTGTAGGACTTGAAGGAGATGTTACCACCATCCTGCTCTACAGCCGGACGTACGTAGTTTTCCAGCAGGTCAGTTACTTTCTTCGCAATGGCAGCATCATCAGCAGACACTTCACCGTTTGATTCAGTGCTTGTGGCTGGCTTGTTTGCCTGGAAGCCTTCGACGAAGATCGGGCCACCTGCCTCTACATACGACTTCAGGAAGGTGCGCAGCTCAGGTATAAGCTTCACCCATTCGATATTAGCAGCTTTGGTTACTGTCACGAAGTTGCTGGCGATGAATACACGCGACACATAATCAAAATTAAAGAGCTCTTGTGCCAAAGGTGAATCAGCAGCGCTCTCTAAGTTAGGATAATCCACGCTCTGGCCGTCTGGCAGAAGGCCTACGTTCATCACAAACTTCATGGACTCGGGATTCGGGTTAGCTTCGGCGTATACCGAAACTGTCTTTTCTTTATTATCTAACATGGATATCAGCGTTTTATGTTAAAACTTAGGCCTGCGCCTTAAAGTTTCCAAAATTACTCAATTATTCTGACAAGTGATAATACTGCCTAACTCAGCGACAACTGAAAAATGGCCCTCATACTTGTACATTTCAATTATTCAGAGCACAAATAGTGCCTGATTTATGGTGTCTATACAACAATTTGGTTAGCTATTTAGCCCAGAAAATGTAACTTTGTGACGCAGTTAAATTTTTGTCCCGACTAAACACATAGCACGTTTAACATGCTTTACAACTACATTCTGCTGGCGCAAGCGCAGCATGCTATTCCTGGTTTCCTGATCATCCCGTTTCTGCTCCTGATCGGACTTATTGCAAGTGGTCCTATCTTTTTCGGGCACTTTTGGGAACACAATTATAAGAAAATAGCCGTTACACTTGGTCTGACCGTGTTGGCTTACTACCTGTTTGTGCTAGGTGATGTGCATATGCCTGCCCATACCCTGGCTGAGTACTTTACATTCGCTGTACTGCTTAGCTCCCTCTACATTGCGGCTGGCGGTATATACCTGAACGTGAACGCCAAAGCAACGCCACTTATAAATGTGGCACTGGTAGCTGTAGGTGCTGTTTTAGCTAACTTCATTGGTACCACAGGAGCTTCCCTGCTTCTGATTCGTCCGTTTATGCGCCTCAACGCGCACCGGCTCAAGCCTTACCAGATCGTATTTTTTATCTTTATTGTGAGTAACGCGGGTGGTCTTTTGACGCCGCTTGGTGATCCGCCGCTGTTCATCGGCTTCATCAAAGGCGTACCGTTCTTCTGGACACTGCAGCACCTTTTCATTCCGTGGGTAATCTCTATTATTCTGCTTTGTACACTGTTTTATTTTGTGGATAGCCGCAACAAAGGCGATGAAATCGTAGCTCACCTTGACAACCCAGAGCCAAGCACAGGCAAAACAGAATTCAGCTTCACTGGTCGTCGTAACCTGTTCTGGCTGGCCATCATTATCGGTGCCGTATTCCTGGACCCAAACGTGATCGATGCTCTGCCACACATCTACTACGACGGCAATAAGTTCTCTTACATCCGTGAGATAATCCAGCTATCAGCTGCCTTCATGTGCTTCCGTTTCTCAAGCAAAGAAGCCCTGGCAGGTAACCAGTTCAACTTCCATCCTATTCTGGAAGTAGTGTTCCTGTTCTTCGGTATCTTCTTTACCATGATGCCGGCCCTGCAGCTGTCTGCCGAGATAGCCTCTTCGCCTGCTTATGCTAACTTCATCACACCAAACTTCCTGTACTGGGCAACGGGCTCACTTTCTGGCTTCCTGGATAATGCCCCAACTTATGCCAACTTCCTTTCACTGGCTATGGCCAAGTTTGACCTGGCTCAGAACAATGTAGAGGATGTTAGGCAGTTTGCTGCCGGTACTTCTGCCGCAGGTATGGAGACACTCATCCAGCTCGAAGCCATCTCGTTAGCAGCCGTACTTTTTGGTGCCTTCACTTACATTGGTAACGGACCAAACTTCATGGTAAAAGCGATTGCGGAAAGTGCCGGTGTGAAAATGCCATCATTCTTCGCTTACATCCTGCGTTACTCTATTCCATTCCTGCTTCCGATCTTCCTGCTGGTTTGGTTCCTGGTAGTACACCTGAGACTGTTCTAAACCGTAAGGTATAGCTATAATATAAGAGCCGCTCCCTAGTAAAGGAAGCGGCTCTTTTTATTTCAGTGACAAGTACAAAAGGACATTACAACTTATTCACCCGCTGCCTCAACAGGAAATCAGCCAGTACGAGTGCAGCCATTGCATCTACGATCGGCACGGCCCGCGGCAGCACGCAGGGGTCATGACGGCCTTTGCCTTGCAGGGTAATCTCCTCACCGGCATCGTTAATGGTCTGCTGCGGCTTCAGAATGGTGGCCACAGGCTTGAAGGCAACATTGAAGTAGATATCCTGTCCGTTGCTGATGCCGCCTTGTATACCTCCTGAGTGGTTGGTACGGGTACGCACATTGCCCTGCTCGTCGGTATAGAACTGGTCGTTGTGCTCCGAGCCGCGCAACTTCACACCCTCAAAGCCACTGCCATACTCGAAACCCTTCACCGCATTGATGCTCAGCATGGCCTTGCCCAACTCGGCGTGCAGTTTATCGAACACGGGCTCTCCTAAGCCCGATGGCACACCCTGTACCACACAGCTCACTACTCCGCCAATAGTATCCAGGCTGTCGCGGGCATCTTCGATCAGACCGATCATGCGGGCGGCAATTTTCCCATCAGGGCAGCGCACTTTATTGCTGTCGATCTGCGACAAATCGAGCTTTGTGTAGTGCTTGCGGAGCTTTACATGCCCCACCTGCGACACATAAGAGCGCACCATGATGCCATAATGCTGCAGCAGTTTGGCAGCCAAAGCACCTGCTGCCACACGAGCCACAGTTTCGCGGGCTGAGCTGCGTCCGCCACCCCGATGATCGCGCAGGCCATACTTGGCAGTATAGGTATAGTCAGCATGTGATGGCCGGAATGCCTGTGCCACATGCGAGTAATCGTGGCTTGCCTGGTCCTTGTTGCCTACCACCATCGCAATAGGCGTCCCCGTGGTTCGACCTTCAAACACGCCTGAAAGTATAGTTACCTTGTCTTCTTCTTTGCGGGGTGTGGTGATGTCTGACTGGCCTGGCGACGGCGGTCAAGGGCAGGTCTGTATCTCGTCTGGGGTTATCTCCAGACCTGCCGGACAGCCGTCCACGATTACGCCCACGGCTGGGCCATGTGACTCCCCGAAGGTGGTTATTCTGAAAATCTTACCGTAGGTATTGCTCATTTTATTTTGCGGTATTTTAAGAAGATAAACCCTGACACAGCCAACAGCACCAGCAGAATGATATTGGTATAGCGTTTAATGGCCTCATCCTGGTAAATGCTCACCAAGGTATGGTCTTCGTTTTCGATAATCTTATAAAAAGGCCCAGATCGCGGGCCAGTACCATGGTACCTGCATCGGCTATACCTGTTACCGTCACACTCAGCGCGGATCGCAGTGTATCGTAGGTAGCAGTCACCGGATTGAAGTAAATCCACTGAAAGTCATCGGCCAGATTATAAGTGCCAGGCACGCGACCCAGCACCGAATAACTAAAACGCTTCACACCCTGCACACGTCCGGCACGCAACGTAATATCCTGCTGCAGATCGGGCGGATAGAAGTCTAACGTCCCTGTGGTAGTAGGGCTTGGAGGCATGATCGCAGCCAGATTGCCTTCTCCTTCCAGCTCAAACATGTACCTAAAGCTTTTGTTCAGCGGCACTGACTTGCTTGACAGCCCTTCGCGCAAAGTATATTCTCCCACAGGCACTACATCGCGCAGCGGGTGCGGTGGCAATTCTTTGACAGGTATGATGCGCTCACGGGCAAAGAAGGTCTTGTAGCCTTCAAGGCGGTC
>NZ_AKIS01000005.1:0-31339 GCF_000277005.1 Pontibacter sp. BAB1700
AAATAATTATTATATACAAACAATTGTATACTAATTCTATTTATTAGAACAATATCTACACCCTGCCACTACTTAACCTCCTATCCATAATACAACTAACTAATAGTCAAACGAATACAAAAAGGCAATAAACCATAAGAATAATGAAATTAAAATTTTTATTAAAAATTTTATGGAAAAAATCTTAATCCAGGTCGTTACCTCTACTGATAAGCAGATAAAAAGCAAAATCCCCTGACAACTAAACGGTTGCCAGGGGATTCCATTGACATAGAGAACTTCAGCACACAATCGTGCAATCTATACCAGCTTTTTATAACGTATACGCTTTGGCTCAGTATCACCCAGGCGCTTCTTCTTGTTCTCCTCGTAATCTGTGTAGTTACCTTCAAACCAATATACCTGTGAGTCACCTTCGAAAGCCAGGATGTGAGTACAGATGCGGTCCAGGAACCAACGGTCGTGCGAAATGATCACGGCACAGCCTGCAAAGTTTTCCAGTGCATCTTCCAGGGCGCGGATAGCATTTACATCCAGGTCGTTGGTCGGTTCGTCAAGCAGCAGCAAGTTGCCGCCTTCTTTCAGCGTCATAGCTAGGTGCACGCGGTTACGCTCACCACCCGACAGCTTCTCCACTTTCTTTTCCTGGTCGCCCCCCGAGAAGTTAAACTTGCTTACATAAGCACGTGAGTTTACCTGACGGCCAGCCATCATCATGTGCTCTGTTCCGCCTGAAATCACTTCAAACACTGACTTACTCGGATCAAGGTTCGCGTGCTCCTGGTCTACATAAGAAATTTGTACTGTAGAGCCAACAGTAAAATCACCTGCATCTGGTTTCTCCTGACCAGTAATCAACTTGAACAAGGTAGTCTTGCCTGCACCGTTCGGACCAATGATACCCACAATGCCACCCTGCGGCAAAGAGAAGTTCAGGTTCTCGAACAACAGCTTATCGCCATAGGCCTTGCTGATGTTGTGCGCCTCAATAACTTGTGCTCCCAAACGAGGACCATCCGGTATAAAGAGCTCCAGTTTTTCTTCTTTCTTAGAAGCTTCTTCGCTGGCTAACTTGTCGTATTGGCTGATACGAGCCTTTGATTTAGCATGACGGGCTTTTGGAGCCATACGCACCCACTCCAACTCGCGCTGGAGAGTCTTCTGGCGCTTACTTTCCGACTTTTCTTCTTTCGCCAGACGAGCGGCTTTCTGCTCCAGCCAGCTGCTGTAGTTGCCTTTCCACGGAATGCCTTCTCCACGGTCCAGCTCCAGAATCCAGCCGGCCACGTTGTCAAGGAAGTAACGGTCGTGGGTAACAGCGATTACAGTGCCTTTGTAGTGCTGCAAGTGCTGCTCCAACCAATCCACAGATTCAGCATCCAGGTGTTGGTAGGTTCGTCCAGCAACAGCACGTCCGGCTCCTGCAGCAACAGGCGGCAAAGGGCCACGCGACGCTTCTCACCACCCGACAGGTTTCCGATCACGGCATCCTCTGGCGGTGTGCGCAGGGCATCCATGGCGCGCTCCAGGCGGTTGTCCAGTTCCCAGGCGTTGAGTTGGTCCAGGCGCTCCTGCACCTCTCCCTGACGCTCGATGAGTTTGTTCATCTCATCATCGGTCATCTCCTCGGCGAACTTCATGTTGATCTCGTCGAACTCTTTCAGCAGGCCAACCACTTCGCTTACGCCTTCTTCTACCACTTGGCGTACGGTTTTGGTCGGGTCTAGCTGAGGCTCCTGCTCCAGGTAGCCCACTGTATAGCCCGGCGACCACACTACTTCACCGCGTATCTCCTTGTCCACGCCGGCGATCACCTTGAGCAAGCTTGACTTACCGGAACCGTTCAGACCCAGCACGCCAATCTTGGCACCGTAAAAAAAGGAGAGGTAAATATTTTTGAGTACTTGTTTCTGTGGCGGGTAGATCTTACTGACCCCTGCCATGGAGAAAATAATGGTTTCGTTGCTCATTTTACTGTATATCAGTTTAGTACTGCCCGCAGACAGTAAATTAGTTTAGAAGAAAAGCGGCGTTTACAGCGCCTGGTCCGGCAAAAGTGCCCGGATAAGTCATTATTTACGCCGACAAACACAAATATCGTAAAAATTCATGTGTTTATGGTTCACAAAAGTGCTTTGAAATCACTAAACTTGTAGAAAAACTGTATGGGAGAAGTCCGCACAGACTTATCGTAGCACCTAATCAGGTCATTGCCAAAAGACTTATGCTGCTAAAGAGCAGACTGTCAACGCTTCAACCTGACATGCGTATGCTAAGGTTAGTCTAAATTTTGGACCCTTTGCCCTTTTATGTTCCGATTCTAACCCGATCCTTAAATGGAAAACAACGACCTATTGGAAGAAGCCAAAAAATACGGCTTTATTCAGGACCAGCAAGTATGGCTGAAAGCTTTTATGACCTACCCCGACCGGAAAGTAGGCGAAGTGAAAGAATCAGAAGAAGACTCGCTGGTTTATTTTGCCAAGCGCTTTCACATGTTTAGCGATAAAGTAAACGCCTTGCTTGAGCGCATTGCAACTTCCGAAAACAAAGGCTCTTTCCTGATGAAAGTACTGCACATGAAAGACCAGGTAGGCAACTATGACGCTTTAGGTGACTTTGAGGCTATTTATCATACCCTGAGCAAAGCTGAGGAGGAGATAAATGAAACCATCAAGCAGAACCGGGAGAAGAACCTAAGCATCAAGATCGGACTCATACAGGAAGCAGAGGCGCTGCAGGATAGCGTGGAGTGGAAAGAAACTTCTGACAAGATGAAGGACCTCCGTGCCACCTGGATCAAAACCGGCCCTGTAGAGAAAGAACTTACCGACGAAATCGAAGAACGCTTTAAAACTGCTTTGGAGGCTTTCTTTGAGCGCAAGAAGTCTTTCTTCAATGATAAGAAACAAATGCAGAACCGCACGTATGACAGGTATAGAGACCTGATCGCCAAATCGGTAGCACTGCAAAACTCTGAAGAATGGGAAGCAACCACAGCCAAGCTGAAAGATCTGCAGACGCAATGGAAGCAGATTGGAGGATCGCTGCCGCGTGCCACCACCAACAAGCTATGGACTGAGTTCAGAAAAGCGCACAACCACTTCTTTGAGCGCCTGAAAGTAAAAATCACGAACGAGAAGGCCGACTCGAAAGAAAAATACTACGACACTAACCTGGAGCGAAAGCAGGAGTTGGTAAGCCAGGCCGAGCAATTGCTGCAGCAAAACAGCCTCAATGATGCCGTGAGACGCGCTAAAGAACTGCAGGCGGAATGGAAAAAAGTAGGTCCTGTTCGTCCTGATGTTTCAGATGCCATCTGGGAGCGTTTCATCAAAGCCTGCGACCGCGTGTTTGAAATGAGTAGCCTGGAGCACTACATTCGTAAGCGCCAGCAGAACGCCAACGAAACCTATAGTCACGAAGAGGGGCTGCACGCCCGTATCAACGCCCTGCGCGACTTCATCAAGTCTGACCGTCAGGAGCTGGAAGTGCTAGAGACGAACCTGGGTAAACTGAGCGAAGCACCAAGCAATGACTCGTTCCGTAACATGCTTCTGGGCAAGATTCGCAACTTCAACCGTAAGATCAAGACGAAGCAGGCCCTGATCGAGATGTTCCAGGAGCAGCTCAGCACAATCAATAAATAGAAAAATTCAGATTTACCTATATTTTTTGAGGAAGCGCCTGTTGCGAATGCGGCAGGCGCTTTTTATATTTACATACAGCCCAATCAGGGCAAATTGCAGCGAAAAAGCGGGGTCAAAAAAATTTGACTCAAAATGAACATTTACAGTGTATTTGCGTTGTTTTGGTAAAAACAATCACAAAAAGCAATAAATATTTCAAAAAAATTTTAGTTTGTGAATTAATTCATACTTTTGCGAACTATTTTTTTCAACGCCATTTAGATTAAGGAGACACATACTATGTATTGGACACTGGAATTAGCATCATACCTGGAGGACGCACCTTGGCCAGCCACTAAGGACGAGCTGATCGATTACTCTATCCGCTCAGGCGCCCCTATGGAGGTAGTAGAAAACCTGCAGGCACTCGAAGATGACGGACAGCCTTACGAGAACATCGAGGAGATCTGGCCTGACTATCCTACCAAGGAAGACTTCATGTTCAACGAAGACGAGTACTAATTCATGATTAATTAGATAATGGATAATGAGTAATTGACTTTATATTATTCATTCTTCACTATTCATTACTCATTGAAAAACATCGTTGAAGTAAAAAATCTGGTTGCGGGTTATGAGCATCGAACTCTGATCCGCAACCTTTCTTTTTCTGTGCCTTCGCAGGCATTTGTAGCTATCGTTGGTCACAATGGAGCAGGCAAAACTACCCTTTTCAGAGCTTTTCAGCAAAAGATACCTTACCAGGGGCAGCTCCTGCTGCACGGCCAAGACTTGCAAAACACCAAAGACGTAGCGGCATCCGGCCTTCTCTCTTACCTTCCCCAAAAAAACATCGTCTCTTTCTCGATCAGCGTGCTTGATCTGGTTGTGATGGGCCTTTTCAGGAGAAAGAGCTTTTTTGAGAATTATACCGCACAGGATTATGCTTTGGCCCGCGCTACACTAGCGCAACTGGAACTGACGCACCTGCAGGAGCAAGACTTTACTACGCTTTCGGGAGGTGAGCAGCAAATGGTGTGGTTGGCGCAGCTGATGCTACAGGACGCCGAAGTGGTGTTACTCGATGAGCCCACCCAGCAGCTGGATGTTTACTATAAGAAACAGGTATTTCAGCTTTTGCAGCAATGGGTACAGCAAAAAGGCAAAACGGTGTTCTGCATAACACATGACCTCTACAACCTGCTGCCCATGCAAGGTTATCTCCTTAACCTGTCTAAGCCCGATCCCACACTGGAACTGCTTTCACTTAAAACAGTACAGCAGAACCAGGAATTTCTGGAAGCGCAGCGCATTGTTCGCTAGGATGCCGGATCGAACTGCTTCACGAGCACTTCAGCCAACAGCAGGTCTTCAGGCGTCGTAATCTTGATATTACTATAGCTACCTTCTACCAGCGCTATACCTGCGCCCAGCTGCTCTACCACTGAGGCATCGTCGGTGAAGTGCTCCGACTCTGGCTGCTCATAGGCAGCTCTCAACAAACTTGCCTTAAAGCACTGGGGTGTCTGCACAAGCTTATACCTGGTGCGGGGCACAGCCTGGCTTCCGCCCTCAGTCAGCTCCCGGATAGAGTCTTTCGGAGACACAGCCACAACAGCAGCTCCCGCCTCAGCTGCGCTTTCAAAGGCTGCTTTAATTGTGGCATAGCTTACAAATGGCCGCACACCATCATGCACTGCTACCAGCGCCTCGCCATGTACTGTTGCCAAACCACTTTTCACAGAGCCAAAGCGCGTCTTGCCCCCCGGCACCGCCATATGAAAAACAGGAAACTTATGCTGTTTGCAAAGGTTTCGCCATACCTGCAGCTGGTCCTCGGGCAGCACCACGACGATGCGAATGTCGGCATTATAGGTATGGAACCGTTCAATCGTGTGCATGAGGATCGGCCTGCCGGCAAGCTCGATAAACTGCTTCGGCAGACTGTGCTGCATGCGACTGCCCGTGCCACCGGCTACTATAATGGCGTATTGTTGCAAAGCTTTTTCCATAGAATAAGTTTATGTGCTGTACAAGCCTGTTTTTACTTGCAGTTGGCCAACCGGGCTATATCTGCAGCTTTGATAAAAGGTAGGTTCCGAGTAATCTTTTCGACACTCCAGTCCCACCAGGCTGTCTGGAGCAATTGTGCTATCTCACTTTCTACAAAACGCATCTTCACAACTTGTGCCGGGTTCCCCGCTACAATAGCGTAATCCGGCACATCTTTGGTCACCACCGCCTTGGTTGCGACAATCGCTCCATTCCCAATCTTCACACCTGGCATGATCACGGCCTCATAGCCAATCCAGACATCGTTCCCTATCACCGTGTCACCTTTGTATGGATATTCTGACGCGTCTGTTCCACCTTTCCTCTCCCAGCCATTTGCAAAAATTTCAAAAGGGTATGTAGAGATGGGCTTGGTTTCATGATTGCCACCATTCATGATAAATTTCGCACCAGAGGCAATGGCGCAGAACTTTCCGAGGCGCAGCTTATCACCTATAAAATCGAAGTGATACAGCACATTCTTCTCGAAGTTATGTGGGTTATCCATATCATGGTAGTAAGTATAGTCCCCTACTATAATATTAGGACTCTGGATGATGTTCTTCAGAAAAACCAGATTTTGGTGATGCGGAAGAGGGTATGTGTTACTGGGGTCCGGAGCAGGCATACTTTCGATTTAGTTGCAAACTAGATGAGGCTGCAAATAAAGCAAAAAGCCCCGACTTTGGAGAGTCGGGGCTTTTCTAAATCTTATACCTGCTACTACAGGATCAGCATTACGTCGCCGTAGCTGAAGAAGCGGTACTTTTCTTTTACGGCCTCTTCATAGGCTTTCATCACCAGTTCGTAGCCTCCGAAAGCAGCTGTCATCATCAGCAGTGTGCTCTCCGGCATGTGGAAGTTCGTCACCAGGGCATTCGCGATCTTGAAGTCATACGGAGGGAAGATGAAACGATCTGTCCAGCCCTCGTTTGGCTTCAGGCGGTTACTGGCCGATACAGACGATTCGAGCGCACGCATAGTGGTAGTACCAATGGCCACAACACGCTTTTTATTATCCAGCGCTTTGTTCACCAGCTCTGCCGTTTCGTTTGGCACCTTGAAGTTCTCTGAGTCCATTTTATGCTTGGTCAAATCTTCCACATCCACAGGACGGAAAGTACCCAGGCCAACGTGCAGTGTAAGCGGCGTTACATCAACACCCTTGATCTCAAGGCGCTTCAATACTTCTTTCGTAAAGTGCAGACCAGCCGTTGGAGCAGCCACAGCACCTACATTTTTAGCGTATACTGTCTGGTAACGCTCTTTGTCTTCCGGCTCAGCTTCACGCTTAATGTACTTTGGAAGCGGCGTTTCGCCCAGCTCATTGATGGTCTTGTAGAACTCCTCGTCCGGACCATCGAACAAAAACTTGATCGTACGGCCACGGGAAGTAGTGTTGTCGATTACCTCAGCTACCAGGTCGCTGTCGCCGAAGTAGAGCTTGTTGCCAACGCGGATCTTACGGGCAGGGTCTACCAGCACGTCCCACAAGTGGATGTCCTTGTTGAGCTCACGCAGCAGGAACACCTCAATCTTGGCACCGGTTTTCTCCTTGTTGCCATACAGGCGGGCCGGAAACACTTTGGTATCATTCACTACCATCACATCCCCTTCATCGAAATACTCCAGGATGTCCTTGAACACGCGGTGTTCAATTTTGCCCGTATCGCGGTGTACCACCATCATGCGCGACTCGTCGCGGTTAGCGGATGGATGTGTGGCTAGCAGGCTCTCAGGTAGCTCAAACTTAAATTCTGATAACTTCATACTTTTTATATTACGGTATAAATCGTGCTGACTTAGAACGGTCTGTATCAAATCCTATGTCTTCTTCCCCAAAATTCAAGAAGACATACCCATGATACAATTAAAAAATCAAACCGCAAATTTACTTAGTTTGCCCGAAATATTCTTACTTTTAAGAAAATTACTTTACTGTACGTCCAACTATGATCTACCTACGCCTCATCGCTGAAAGTTTCCGATTTGCATGGCAAGCCCTTCGTGCGAACCTGCTCCGAACGATCCTCTCCCTGTTGGGCGTTACGATAGGCATTTTTGCTATCATATCGGTGTTTACGCTGGTAGATTCGCTCGAGCGCAACGTGCGCGACAGCATGAGTTTTATAGGCGACAAAGTGCTGTACGTAGAGAAGTGGCCCTGGAGCTTTGGTGGTGAATACCCCTGGTGGAAGTACTTTAAGCGACCGCAGCCTAACACGCATGAATACCGCCTGCTGGACCGCAACCTGACCAACGATGCGGGTGTGGCCATCTTCGCTAACAGAGGCCGCAACGTGTTCAAGCATCGCAATAACAATTACAGAGATGCCGGCCTGATGGGCGTTACCTCGACTACAACAAAGTAACAGATATTCCGGTGGCAGAAGGCCGTTACTTTATACCGCAGGAAGTGGACGCAGCCCGCAACGTGATGATTATAGGTGACGAGATAGCCAATACGCTGTACCCGGGCCAGCCTGCCATTGGGCAGGAACTACGGGTGAGTGGGCATAAGTTTACGGTGATCGGGGTGATGGAGAAGCAAGGCGAGAGTATGTTTGGCATGCCTAACTTTGACCAGATGGGAATCATACCTTACGGTACCTTCAGCAAAATGTACGCGACCGGCCCTAATGGCATCGGCTCCACTATTGCGGTAAAAGGCCGCGAAGAGGACATAGGCTTACAGGAACTGGAATACGAAGTACGCGGCATGATGCGCAACATCCGGGGTCTGAAGCCCCGCGACGAAGACAACTTTGCCATCAATCGACCCGAAATGGCAACGCAAGCTGTAACAGGTTTCTTCCAGGTAGTGGGACTGGCGGGATGGGTAATTGGTGGTTTTGCCATACTGGTGGGCGGCTTCGGTATCGCCAACATCATGTTTGTGTCTGTAAAGGAAAGAACCAATATTATCGGTATACAAAAATCACTGGGCGCTAAAAACTATTTCATTCTGTTTCAGTTCTTGTTTGAGTCAGTATTTTTGAGCATTATTGGCGGTGGCATTGGCATCCTGCTCGTGTTCCTGCTCACACTTATACCGCAGGACATGATGAAGATTTCGCTATCGGCAGGCAACATTATACTGGGCCTGGGCGTATCGGCGGTCATAGGTATGCTGTCGGGGATTATTCCGGCGGTGCTTGCGTCAAACCTGGATCCCGTGATTGCGATTCGCTCCAAATAAAAAGACACAACCGTGGCTGCATAGTTTTCTTCTCCACGCTGCAGCCACACACCCTTAAAATTATTTAGTTTAATGAAGAAGGCGCCTCATTGCGAGTGTGCCGCAGGAGGCCTGCCTCCTGAAGAAGACGAAGAAAGAATTATGACAAAGCTTAGAAAGACAAGCAAAACGAAACTCAACGACGAGTCACACAACAGCGGTAGCGGACAGACTATCCTGAACCCGGACGTAAACGAAAATAAAGCAAAATCCATTACCGACCTGCGCGAAGCCGGACAGGTTTCAGCTCCCCCGGCATCTGAAGAGGATGTAAAAATCAGACAGGCTTTTGTTGACAAAGACTGGAACGAGATCAAAATCGCTGACTCATGGCAGATCTTCAAGGTGATGTCGGAGTTTGTGGAAGGGTTCGAGAAACTGGCCAAGATCGGCCCATGCGTTTCTATTTTCGGATCGGCCCGCACCAAAAACACCCACAAGTACTACGTCATGGCTGAGGAAATCGCAGCCAAGCTGGTACGCCATGGCTACGGCGTAATCACAGGCGGCGGCCCGGGTATTATGGAGGCCGGCAACAAAGGCGCGCACTCCGAGGGAGGCAAGTCTGTAGGCCTGAACATACAGCTGCCGTTTGAGCAGTTCAACAACATCTACATCGACTCTGACAAGCTCATCAACTTCGATTACTTCTTTGTGCGCAAAGTGATGTTTGTGAAGTATGCGCAGGGCTTTATCGTGATGCCGGGCGGCTTTGGTACGCTCGACGAGCTGTTTGAGGCGATCACGCTGATCCAAACTAAGAAGATCGGTGCCTTCCCGATCGTGCTGGTAGGCCGTGAGTATTGGGGCGGTCTAATGCAGTGGTAGAAGATGTAATGCTGAAAGTAGAGAGCAACATCAGTCCTGAGGACCTAGACCTGGTGCATATTGTGGATGACCCAACGGAAGCCGTGAAAGTGATCGACGAGTTCTACAGCAAATACCTGCTGTCTCCGAACTTCTAAGAAAAAACACTTCCATAAATAAAAACGCCCCACTGCTCTACAGTGGGGCGTTTTTATTTAGTTGTACATCTTTCCATAACTGATACCTCAGTGACTTTATGCAGAAAGCATGCACAAGCAGGCCATTAGCTAAAATTCAACCTTAGTTTGGCTTCTAGTTTAGCAGCTTTACCTCAATGGAAGTGCTTCCGCTTACAGGAAGGCCTTCGGCTGTCTGCCCCTGCACCCGTATCTCAAATACTCCTGTCTCATCGGAGGTATAGCATGTAAAGGTGGCATTTCCGTCAGCTCCAACCTGCAGGTGCGGCTGCCAGTAAAGCTGTTGCCGGAAGTCTGGCAGTTGAGTCTGCACCGCGTCGTTAGAGGCAGCGGCCGGCACTACAAAATTCCGGGGCAAGTTGTATTGTTCATACAACACAGGCAGGCCCTTCGCTTTTAGTCGCTCCCGAGCCTCGCCGCTTTTGGTATAGATGGCAAACATGCCATTGTCTACCAGGCGTCCCAGGTTGCCGGCGTACAGCTTTTCCTCAGACCAGGCTATCTCGATAGAGGCGATGTCGTTCAGGTCGAGCGCCATGATCTCGTCCATATTCTCCAGGATGACGCCGTCCAGCAGGTATAGCGGTTCGTCCTTCATCATGCGTTTGGTTCCGGGGGCCACGTAAAGCAGCCGCACGGTTTGCTTACCCTTTTTCTTACGCATGCGCAGGTTAGTGGTCACTTCCCGGATAGTCTCCTCTACATCCTGAAAAGCAACGTAGTCATCCAGCTTGAACACCCGGTCGGCTGGCAAACGTGGCAGTGGAGAGGCAGCATGTGGTTCTGTCAGGCCATAAATGTCCTGGATATTAGTGCGGGTATAATGCTTCTGCGCGACGCTTATTACGTGTGGGGGCAGCGCCTGCACAAAAGCCGTGTCCAACTGCTTGGCAAAAGCCTCCTGCTGAAAAGGCCCCTTTACGGCTTCCTGCCGCATAGGCTCCACCAGGGGCTCCCGGGCAAAGCGGGCCTCTGTTTCATTTTTTGTGATGGCCTCCCAGAGCTCCACGTCTGTTTCTTGTTCCAGCCGCATGCCGTTTGCAACTACAGATCCGCTGGGCTGCTTTAGCTTGGCACGACGCTCTGCCACAGAGGCTGTGAGCATAGCAGTGGCAGGCAACCCCTTGACTGTAACAGTTACCTGCTGCCGGGTGCCGTACTGCTGGCGGTCGGCCTGTACTTCTATACCTGTTGCACGTGGCATCGTGATGCGCTGTTCAGCTTCTACCATACCTCCCGTGTTGAGCAGCAGCAACCTGCACTGCGGCTGTTCTGCATCTGACCACGGCACGGTGATCTGCTCTGCCCCCGTCACGTGCTGCGCGAAGTATACCTTGCTCCCCGACGCTGCCACCAGCACATGACCTGCCGCTGATTGCCCCTGCACCCTTACTTGTATACCTGTTGGGCTCACTTCCCCAACTGCCAGGCTTACGCCCTGTTTCTTTGGTTTGGGAAGCGTTACCTGCTGTGGCGTATAGTTAGCTGCCTGTACCTGTGCTACCAGTTCCTGCTGTTCTGTGGCCGCCAGGCTAAACACGGCTACACCTGACTCGTCGCTTTTAAAGGAGGCAATGGTTTGCCCGGCTGTATCAGCTACTATACCTTGGGCGGCTATACCTATACCTGCTGCGTTGGTCACGGTCGCTACTATTTTGGTAGGCACTCCCGCTGGCCAAACACCAGACTCAGGTAAAAATCGTACCTGCAGGGCTTTAGCTGCTGCTGTTCGCCCTTCCAGCGCCTTTACTTCGTTCGGGTTGACTACGGTGAGCTGTTCCTGCCAGTGCTGTCGCGTACTGAAGTTCCGCATCCAGTTGGTGGCAGCCCGCAAGGTATAACTGCCCGAAGGCATGTTTTCAGGCAACAGGAAATCTCCCTGTGCTTTTCCATCCTCCAGCACCAGTCGCTGGTTGATCAGGGTGCTGCCTTTTGCATCCAGCAGCTCTACATAAAGCACCCGACTCGCGGGAGCAGTGGAGCTTTTGCGCACAGCGGCACTGTACCAGAGGCGCTCACCAGCCATGTACCAGGACTGACTGTGCACCAGTTGTACCTGCTCGTCTGAGAGCTGGCGCTGTACCTGGGCGGCGGCGACTTTGGCAACCTGCTCCTGCTGGGCAAAAGCCGGCATGCTGAGCAAGGGAGCAACTGCCAGCAGCAGCCTGGCTGTTATTTTGGGGATGCTGTAAAAGGCTATGTGCATCTGTTTGGTTTAAATGTTAGAAGCCGATTGGCCGTTGGTCAGTTACATTCGGGTACAAGAAGGTATAGCGGCAATCGCCTATAGGTAATTCATATGGCAAACCTGGAAAAGGCGCATAAAACATGCGTTGAATCACGATAAAATCTTCTACCATGGAAGAAGCGGTGAAATACCCTACCACCCGTTCCTCGGGATTAGTAATACTGTACATGTTGCCGTTGATGCGTGCCGGAGGCGGATCGAAAATACTGCCCACGCTGGTCTGCTGTTCATTGAACAGGCGCCAGAACTCGTAAGCCTCGCCGGTCAAAGAAAACTGCCTGATCTTAATGCGGTATTTGGTTGGGATATCGGCAGGCACCACCACCACGGGCTGCTCAAAGTAGCGTCCGTTCACCAGTCTGTCATTATTCGCCACCACTTTGGTGTTGATGCTACCCATGTTGGCCCAGCACACGGAAGGCACTGGCGCATCACCTGTGTTGGTGTAAAACTCAAACACCCCCTCTGTGTCCCAGCGATAGTAGTTGCCTCGCTCTGGCGGGTCCTGCACCTGGGCCTTTACTTCAAAACCCACCGACCTGCGCTCGATCAACATGCCCGCTGAGTTGCGCACGACGTCTACAAATTGCTTAAACTCATAGCTTATGCCTTGGATGGCTGGTACCGGGCGCAGCAGTTCCGGACGCGATGCATACTCCCGGCCGTCAGGCAAGGTGATGTGCAAGGAATAGCTTCGGCCCTGCTCTACCTGGTAATCGCTTTCTTCCAGTGTATACACGCCGGTTCTGCCTTCTTCATACAGAGGCATGTTGTTGCCGAGGTTGTCTTGTATGGTTACAGTGGCATTGTGCACACGCTCTACAATCACCTGCTGGCTTTCGCTATCAAAGGGGGCGGTCCAGGTGAGGGTTACTTTGTTCAGTTCCGGGTTATTCTGATCTGTGATCATGCCACTCACCACCAGTGACTTCTGCTCTGTGCCGGTCTGGAGCTCAAAAGGATCCACGCAGGCCTGCAGCAGAATGAGGATCAGTAACATGGCCCACTGCCGGATTTGACGATATGTGTTTTTTACTCGCTGCATTGAAAGACAATAATCTGTAAATCTTAAAAACCAGCCGGCTTCATGGCAGTGCTGTTCGGAAAAAGAATCCGGCAATCCTGGGGCGGTACCACAAAAGGGGGCTCATAAGGTCCGCTCCGGAAAGGAGCGTGCACCGCTCTGTCGATCAACACGCCTTTCTCGCTTACCCCCGAAGCGCCAAAATACCCGATCACCTCTTCTGCGGGGTTGCTCAAACTATACAGGTTGCCCCGTATTTTGGCCGGAGGCGGATCAAAAATGCTTCCCACACTGGACTGCTGCTGTTCAAAAAGCCGCCAGAACTCATAGGCCTGTGCTGTGAGGGCATACTGCCGCACTCTCACCAGATACTTGGTGGGCATGTCAGCAGGCAGCACCACGACCGTCTGCTTGTGCATGTTCCCGTTAAAAAGCCTGTCGCCGGCAGTGACAGCTCTGCCTGTAACACGCCCTGCAAAAGACCAGCATTGGGTGGCAGGTATAGGCAGTGCGTCTGGAGCGCGACTGAAGTACTCGAATACACCGGTTGCGTCCCAACGGTAGTAGTTCGCGGTGCCAGCCGGATCTGCTAGAGTAGCGTATACCTCAAAGCCTTCTGAGGTTTGCTCCACCAGTTCACCGCTGCCGTTTCTGACTACTTCGGTAAACTCTTTGAAGGTATAGGTGACGTGCTCCATCTGTGGAGACGGCTGCAGCAGTTCGGGTACTGATTCATACTCCCGGCCATCGGGTAACCTGATGTACAGTCTATAGTGCTGACCTGCTTCCCCGGCCAGGTACTGAGGCAGGAAGTAAACACCCCGCTCCCCCTCTATCAGTTGAAATCCTGTACCCCGATTGTCCAGAATCTTTACATAGGCCCCCAGCACAGGCCTGTTGAACACCACCTTGCTTTCACCGTCAAAGGGTTCCGACCAGGAGAGGCTCACTTTGTTGAGGCTTTCGTCAGGCCGATCCGTGATCAGCCCGCTCACCACCAGTTGGGGCTCTGTCTTCCCAGTCTGTATCGCGATCGGATCGACGCAGGCATTGGAGCTCAGGCCAACTACAGTCACCAGCCAACTCAGCAGCCTTTTCATCGTGTGATCTTGAAATTGTAAGTAATAGCCGGCACCGCCGACCCGATCACTGACAGCCTATAGGCCTGCGGAATAGTGCCGCCGTAAGCAGGCTTGAAGAATACCGAATAAGGGTTCTTGCGTCCGTACACGTTGTATACCGAGAAGGCCCAGCTGCTTACCCAGTTGGCGTTCCGCTTGTTAGTGCCATCTATCACAAATGCCAGGTCCAGGCGGTGGTAGTCTGGTATGCGGTGCTGGTTGCGGTCGCTGTAGTTCACGATCAGCAACCCATCGATGTAGCCCACTGACTCCGGATAAGTAATAGGCCTGCCGGTACTGTAGGTGAAGTTCGCTGACAGACTGATCAGGCGGGTAAGCTGCTGGTTCAGGACCAGGGTAAGGTCATGCGGCTTGTCGAAGTTGGCGGGGAAGAAGTTACCGTTGTTGATGCGTTCCTCTGGTGTGGGGCCATTCACACGGCGCAGCGATCTGGAGTAGGTATAGCTTGCCCAGCCCGTGAGCTTTTTGCCTTTGCGGCGCATCATCAGTTCAAGACCGTAGGCCTTGCCCTCGCCCGGCAGCAGGTCGGCATCAAGGGTACTGTTGAGCAGCAGCCGGGCTCCGTCCTTATACTCCACTAGGTCGTGCAGTTTTTTGTAGTAGGCCTCCGCCGAGAGCTCGATGGTATTGTCCTGCAGGTTTTTGAAAAAGCCAAGCGCTACCTGATCACCGATCTGCGGCGCAGGTTCGGGTTGCTCGTTTTCCAGATATCTACCGGAGAGGCCGCCGTTGTATTGGAGATCAAATGGATATACTGCGCCATGCGGTTGTAGCCCAGCTTCACCGAGCTATTTTCGCCCAGGCTTATCTTTAGTGAAGCACGCGGCTCAAAGTTTCCATACTGCTGTATCACACCGCCGTTGCTGTAGCTGAGCGTGTCTATAATAGTAGACTCACGCCGTGGTGACTCCGGATCGTACACGTACACATCGCCCGGCCCCAGGTTATAGTAAGAAGAGTAGCGTAGGCCGTAGCTGACCGAGATTCTTGGGTTGAGCGTGTATTCGTGGTCCAGGTATAGCGCGGCTTCAACCGAGCGCTCACGAGGCATGCTGACAGGCAGCAGACTGGACAGTTCTGAGCCGGGCGTCAGGGTGCCTGGACTGAATTCATACCAGGAGGACGAGGCACCCAGACCCATTTTATGCCTCACAGTAGGTTCAAAATTCAGATCTGCCCTGATCTGCTTGTATTTTATCTCTGAGTCAAGAGTATAGCTGTAAGGCTCTGTTTCGGCTTCTACGCCATAGTCATAATCACCCACCACACCCGTGACACTCGACAGAAGTTTGTCATTGAAGGTGTGGTTCCAACGAGCAGTCGCGGTGGCGGTACCCCAGGTATAGGTGGTATCAGCCCGAAGCGAAAACCGTCGCGGCTCAGGTAGCCAGACACCATCAGCTGGTCTTTGTTGCTGAGCGTATAGTCGACCTTGGCATTGAAGTCGTAGAAGTAGCCGTCGCTGTCGCGCACGGACTTGTCCGGTACGTAGCGCAGTGCCAGCCCGGGGTAGGCACCACGAGCTCCGAGCACAAAAGAAGCTTTGTCTTTCAGCAGTGGTGCTTCCACCATCAGGCGGCTTGCCAGCAGACCGATACCACCGCTCAGGATTGGCGCTTTCTTGTTGCCTTCTTTCAGCTCCACGTCCAGCACCGATGAGATGCGGCCACCATACCGCGCAGGTATACCACCGCGGTACAGGGTAACATCCTGCACCATATCCGGGTTGAATACGGAGAAGAATCCGAACAAGTGAGACGCACTGAAAAGCGGCGCCTGGTCTTGCAGGATCAGGTTCTGGTCGATACTGCCCCCCCGCACATTGAAGCCGCTGGCCCCCTCTCCTACGGTGGTCACGCCGGGCAGCGTAATCACGCTCCGCAACACGTCCACCTCTCCCAGAAAATTAGGCATTTTGCGCACTTCCTGAATCGACAGGCGGGCCACTCCCATTTCGAGACTCTCCACATTATGGTCAGGCGCTTTGGCCGATATCTCCACTTCCCGCAACTGGTTGCTAACTTCAAACAATTCCACGTTCATGGTGCGGCTCTGCTGTAAACTAACCCGCCGCTGGTCTTCCACCATGCCGATGGCCCGCACCGCAGGGTATAGTTACCGGCGGGCACCGACAAGGTATACCTGCCTGCTCGTCGGCAACGGTACCTTTCCCAATCTCTACGAGCAGCACGGTGGCGCCAATGAACGGCTCGCCTGTTTTGGCACTGCGCACCTCTCCGCTCAGCGTCACAATGCGTTCGGCGACCTGCCCTGCAACTGCTGCCTCTGACAGCACCGTATCGGACCGAAAAATGGAAGCCGCAGAAAGAGGCACCAGCACGACGGTGCGTTCATCATACAGCACGAATGAAAGGCGGGCTTTCTCCAGAAGCTTTTGCAAAGCGCTGGAAAGTGGTTCCTGCTCAAAGGTCTTGGTCACTTGTATACCTTCCACCCAGTCAGGCTGGTAAAACACGCGCAATCTGTGCTTCTGCTGCAGGTCTTGCAGCACTGCCTTCAGGGGCTGGTTCTGATAGCTGGCGGTGAGGCGCGGTTGCCCGGTATCCTGCGCCCAGGTAGAGCCTGACAATAGCATCAGTACTGCAAGCAGAAAATAGTGGTAGCGTCTTTTCATAAAACGGAGGTGCGGTTGGCGTATGTGCGCAGCAGGTATAAAAGGAGCTACTTTGCACCTTAGCAATATATAGTTTTAACATTGAATTTGAAAATTTTGAATTCGGTTCTAACTAAAGGCTTTATCTGATTGCCATTACCTTAGCCCAGTAGAATCGTACATAATAACAGGAAAGCCCCAAGCCTATGTCAGACGCGGACAAAGAGTTGATCAAGAAGCTCAAGAAGAAGCTGAAAGTGCAGGAGCAGAAAAACGCGGAGATACGTGACCACATGGCGGCAGAACGTACCATCTTCGCCAATGAACGTACCCTGATGGCCTACCTGCGCACGGCCATGACCATATCAGTAGGTGGTTTTGTGGCCATCAAGCTTTCCGATGATCTGTACTTGGAGATCATTGGTGTCATTTTGATCCCGATTGGTATTATACTGGGCGTTTACAGCTTTGTCAGGTATAGGCACAAGCAGCGTATCATTGAGAATCACCACCAGGGCTACTGCCCTACCAGTCATGAACACGAGCGGGCACACAGCGAAATGCTCGAACCCGGCGAGAATGGTAAACAAACCTCTGCCTAATGCGTACCTGCTTATGCCCGCCGTTATAAAGACAAGGCACGCTGCTGCTACCCCTTTCCTTCTGTTTGTTTCGTATATTTCTCAAAAAAATAGAATCGATGCCTGTGCAGGAGCAAGACGAAATCAAGAAACTGCGTAAGAAGATCAAAAAGCTGGAAAAGAAGAACGCTGAGATCCGGGACGAGATGGCTATACAACGTACCATCTTTGCCAATGAGCGTACCCTGATGGCTTATTTCCGAACGGCTATTGCACTTATTGCGGGGGGCTTTGCTGCCATTAAGTTCTCTCAGCATGTTTACATGGAGCTGATCGGCTTAACGCTATTGCCTATTGGTATACTGCTGGCAGTGTATAGCTTCGTGCGCTACCTCAATAAGCAGAAGCTGATCCAGCGCCATCGGCAAGAATACGAGCCCACAAGTCACCACCACGAAGAACTTCACGAAAAACAGGCATCGCGCTACGGAAACATAGATTGAGGTATATGCTAAGGATAATTGCTGAAAGCTAAACCATTTAGCGCTGATCTCTGTTAAGAAGGGTTAGCATCTCCGAGTCCGGAGGAGCCGATATTTTTGTACCTTTGCTATTTAAAATCAAGCATTCCTGAATGGCTTTTAATCAAGCGCAAGACACAGCAAGCAGCACCGACACTGCCTTTTCGCTAAATGGCGAAACACAGCAGATTGAAGTATACGGTGCCCGCGAACATAACCTCAAAAACATTTCCATCAAGCTGCCCCGCTACAAGCTGGTCGTTTTTACCGGCATTAGTGGCTCGGGCAAGTCCTCGCTGGCTTTCGACACCATATACGCCGAAGGACAGCGCCGCTACATGGAAACTTTCTCGGCCTACGCCCGCTCTTTCATGGGCGGACTCGAGCGCCCCGACGTGGACAAGATCGAAGGCCTCTCGCCGGTAATCTCCATCGAGCAGAAGACCACAAGCCGCAACCCGCGTTCTACTGTGGGCACCATCACAGAGATCTACGACTTTATGCGACTACTTTGGGCCCGCACAGCCGAGGCGTATAGCTATGTGACCGGCGAGAAAATGGTGCGCCAGAGCGATGACCAGATCGTGAACCACATCCTGGAGAACTTCGACGGTAAACGCATTGTGGTACTGGCCCCGGTGGTGAAAGGCCGTAAGGGCCACTACCGCGAGCTCTTCCAGCAGATCCGCAAGATGGGCTTCATTCGGGCCCGTGTGGATGGCGAGCTGATGGAGATCGCCCCGAAAATGCAGGTGGACAGGTATAAGATCCACGACATCGAGATCGTAATCGACAAGATCGTGGTGAAGGAGGAAGACCGTTTCCGTTTGTCTGGCTCTATCCAGAATGCGCTCACGCACGGCAAGGGCACGGTGCTGATACTGGACGTGGACGCTGACAAGACACACTTCTTCTCCCGTCACCTCATGGACCCTGCCACAGGTATAGCCTATGACGATCCGGCTCCAAACTCTTTCTCGTTCAACTCGCCGTACGGTGCCTGCCCGGTATGTAACGGCTTGGGAGAGATTCAGGAGATCACCGAAGAGTCTGTTATACCTGACAGAAGTTTGAGTATTCGTCGCGGAGGTATAGCGCCATTGGGTGAGTACCGAGATATCTGGATCTTCAAGCAGATTGAAGCCCTTTTCAAGCATTTCAAGGTATCGGTTTCGACGCCGATCAAAGATCTGCCGGAGGACGTGTTGCGTGTTTTGCTCTATGGTTTGGACGAAGAGCTGGAGGTGAATACCAAAAAAGGCAACTATGTGGTCGAGTTTGAGGGCATTGTCAATTTTCTGAAAGGGCAGATGGAATCTGACTCCGACAACATCCGCTCCTGGGTGGAGGACTTTGCGCAGACGACGACCTGCCCGGAGTGTAACGGGTATAGACTCAAAAAGGAGTCCCTGCACTTCAAGATCGCTGATACTAATATAGGCGAACTCTCGGTGCTGGATATCAACAAACTGGCTGCCTGGTTTGAGGGCGTGGAAGACCGCATGAACGAGCGTCAGAATGTGATTGCCCGTGAACTCCTGAAAGAGATTCGCAAGCGCATCGGCTTCCTGCTGGATGTAGGTCTGGACTACCTGAGCCTGCACCGTCCTGTAAAAACCCTTTCGGGCGGCGAGAGCCAGCGTATACGCCTGGCCACTCAGATCGGCACCCAGCTCGTGGGCGTACTCTACATCATGGACGAACCGAGCATAGGCCTGCACCAGCGCGACAACGAGCGCCTCATCAAAGCATTGCAGGACCTTCGCGATCTGGGCAACTCCATCATTGTGGTGGAGCACGACAAAGACATGATCCTGCAGGCCGACTACGTGGTGGACATCGGTCCGGGCGCAGGTATACACGGCGGACAGGTGGTAACTGCCGGCACACCGGAAGACATGATGAATGCCGGCACCACCACAGCAGACTTCCTGAGCAATAGAAGAGGTATAGCGGTGCCGCGTGTGAAGCGTCCGGGTACGGGTGAGGTGCTGAAGCTGAAAGGTGCTACGGGCCACAACCTGAAAAACGTAACGCTGGAGCTGCCGCTCGGCAAGATGGTGTGCGTAACGGGTGTATCGGGCAGTGGCAAGTCCTCGCTCATACATGACACGCTCTATCCAATCCTGAACACGCATTTCTTCCGGGCCAAGCGTGACCCGCTTCCTTATAAGAAAATTGAGGGATTAGAGCATCTTGATAAAGTGATCGAGGTGGACCAATCACCGATCGGTCGTACGCCACGATCCAACCCGGCTACCTATACGGGTGTGTTTACCGATATCCGTACGCTGTTTGCGCAACTGCCGGAAGCCAAGATCAGAGGGTATAACCCAGGTCGTTTCTCGTTTAACGTGAAGGGCGGCCGCTGCGAGGCTTGCGAAGGGGCAGGTATGCGCACGATCGAGATGAACTTCCTCCCGGACGTATACGTGCCGTGTGAAGTCTGCAAAGGCAAGCGCTACAACCGCGAAACGCTGGAAGTGCGCTTCAAAGGCAAGAGCATCACTGACGTGCTGGATATGACGGTAGAGCAGGCCGTGGAGTTTTTTGAAAGTCAGCCGCGCATCCTGCGCAAGATACAGACACTCAACGAGGTGGGCTTAGGCTACATTACCCTCGGTCAGCAGGCGACTACCCTATCGGGCGGTGAGGCACAGCGTGTGAAACTGGCTACAGAGCTTTCCAAGAAAGACACGGGCAAGACGCTCTACATCCTGGACGAACCGACAACCGGTCTCCACTTCCAGGACATTGAGCACCTGAGCGAGGTGCTGCACAAGCTGACTGACAAAGGCAACTCGGTGCTTATCATTGAGCACAACCTCGACCTGATCAAGATCGCCGACTGGATCATCGACATCGGGCCGGAAGGCGGCGAGGGCGGCGGTACTATTGTGGCTGCCGGCACGCCAGAGGATATCGTTAAAAAAGGCAAAGGCTATACCGCCCGCTTCCTGAAAGAGGAGCTCAAGACCAGCCACTACCGCGAAAACGGTCAGGCTTAGAATCAGGTATAGCTCAGCATATTTGAAAAGTCCGCTGCTAAGGTATAGCAGCGGACTTTTCGTTTTTAGATGCTTCCGAGTCTGTCTTCGAGTGCTTCGGCCTTCTGCAGGTGCTGCCGCAAGAGTGGTAGTTGCTTGGAGGCAAACTGCTTGACATCCATATTGATTGCGTTCTCTGCCATGTCTTCGTAGCGTTTCAGCAAACGATTGTGCTCTTCGCGTATACGCTTGATGTAGGCCAGGTCAAATCCTATACCTGTTTCGCCACTCACTTCATTGTATACCTTCTGATGCGAACTGCCCAGTTCGTTAGGTACCACAAATTCGCCTTGAACAGCTACATCCTGCAGGTCTTCCATCACACGACGGTGACCTGTGCTCATATCCTGCGCCATTTCTTTTACTTCGGGGCTGACAGCTCTCTCCAAAGCCAGGTTGCCGAGCTGCACCTGCAGCATATTTGCGCTGGTGGCCTCTGCTATAAACAGGGCGTCGTTTTTCATGCCTTGCACGCCAGCGGCCTCAAACTGCTCTACGCTCTGGGCGGCTGCCTGCTCTATGCTATCGTCTCCGCCACATGAGGTGCTGCCCAACAGCAATAGGGCGCTCGCCATATACACCGTAAATTTCCGAATCATACACATGGGTTTAAAACAGGAACATCTGCAACCATAAGGGCTGCAGATGCTCAAGATAGTCTTTTTATAAAATAAATCAGAACAAGTGCTTAGTTATTACCAAGGCCGTCTCTGATCTGCTGGGCACGATCACGATGCTGGCGCAGCTTTGGAAGTGTCTTGCTGGCAAATGCCTTCACATCTGCATCTGCGTAGTTTTCATCTTCTGCCACATCCTCAAACATGCTGATGTCGCTATCGTGCGCGCTCACCATTTTGTCCATATAGTTTCTGTCAAACTCAGCACCTTGCTTGTCGCGCAAATCACGCATCTGGTCCATGTGCTCGTTGCTCATGCTGTCAGGCAGTGTGATGTTTTTGCTGGTTGCCAGCGTGCGCAGTTCGTCATTTGCCGCTGAGTGGTCCTTTACCATCATGGCGGCAAACTCCTTCACTTGTGGGTTGGTCGCACGTTCCTGCGCCAGTTTACCTGCCTCTACTTCCATCATGCTGCTGCTGGCTGCTTTGGTCACAAACTCAGAGGCCTCTACTCTTCGGTCCTCCATGGCAGTGTCCTCAAAGGTTTGTTCGGTGGCTTCCTGTGCCTGTTCTACGCTGTCGCTGCCCGAGCCGCCACAGGCCATTGTGCCGAACATAAAGGCACATGCCATTAATCCTGTTGTTGCAATTCTTTTCATAGTGTTATTTCTTGTTAATAGTAAAATAGTTTGAACAGATTGGTATACGCCCCTAATGCAATGTTGTTATATTATGTGCTTTTAATATAGTAGACACAGTCAAAAAACCGCTGTTTGGAGGATTTTTCGGGTTAAAGTGAGAGGGTATGCAACCCAGACGGAAAAGGCTACAACCATCTCAGGCATAAAACGATATATACCTGAAACAAGCCTGCAACCCTTCTTAAGCCATACCTTATGACACGACTATTGGCCTTGCGCCCCACCGCAGCTTTGGTATTCTTCTATTGTTTTATGATTTGTACCGCAACCCATGCACAGGTAACGGAGCAGGAAAGGGAGGATCGTGCCGAGATGGCTAACATTGACCGGGACCATGACAAGGTATTCAAGATACACCCGCTGCACTACGGAGAAGTCTTCGTTTCTTATGAAAAAGTGCGCGCACCCGGTATCAGTAACGAGTTCGGACTGAGCTATTTTTACAAACTGCACATGAAGGGCGATGGCTGGTCAACTAATATAAAGGATGTGATGGGCATCGGCATCCGGATGAGTCAGCGTTACTATACCTCTAAGAAGAAACCTGCTCCTTTCGGCTTTTTCCACGGCCCTATGTTCAGCTACCGCTTCATTGTGTTTGAGCGCAATGTGTTTGACCTGCCGGACGTGCCGCCCAGCGACCCTGACTTCAGGTATGTAGGCCGGCTTTACCAGAATGTCATAGACCTGAGCTACCACCTTGGTTACCAGTTCCGGCTGGGCCGTCACTTTACCACAGAGCTGTCAGGAGGACTTGGAGGGCGGGTTAAGATTGCCAATGCCACCAACGGCGGAGACCTGATCAGGGAAAACATCATCGGGCATGTGGTGCATTCCGATGAAGGCGCCGTCTTCACGGTGGGGCCCTCTCCGCAGCTGAACTTCTCGATCGGCTATTCTTTATGATTACTTATTGATTTTGTTGAGCACGCTGTAAGTCATTAGTTTGCCGTTGCGGTAGGTTTCCGACTTGATCCAGCCGGTGCCGGGCACAAACCACTCTACCGTTTGCATGCGGGTACCGGGCATTTTCATTCCTATGGCACGGGTCTGCACCTCCATGTCCTGATTTATCTTGAAGCCTTCGTAGGTGCGGCCGGCACCTCCAGCCGCTCTTTGTTGCCCACAGTGCGTCCTGTCACCTGCATCGTGATCGTGCTCATGTTCTGCCACTGCCTTTGTCTATGACGTTGATGGTGAAGCTGCCGTCTTTGAGCTGCTGCCCGGGACTGAGAGAGGCCGGGTAGTCCATGTGGTCGCCTTCCATTTTGACTTCCATGTTCTTATAAGCTTCCATCATATCCGGGTTCATAAGCGAGCGCATGTCTATCCAGATAGATCCGCTTTCACAACCCACCTGGTAACTGCCTTCGTTGGCCATTTTGCCTTTCTCATCATACATCTGGGTATGAACCGTAGCCTCCAATTTATTGCCGTCGCGCCGCACATCTGTCACCTTGTAAAGCATACGGCCTGTAAGTTTATTGCGCTGGTTGTAGTTGAGTATCTCGTACTCTGCATTTTCAGTTAACAGCATATAGCCGTTGCAGTCCTGCGCATGTGCAGGGGTGGTCAGCAATACCCATAGCAGTACAGTCGTGATGAGGAGAAACTGATTTTTCATAATTTTAAGCTAATTATTCCTTTGAATACTACTATATGTATACTTGATGTAGTAGTTGTGTGCCCATCATATTTCAATTTATGTGTGAAAGGGCTGTTAGCATGGGCGAATGGCCTAAAATGCGGGGTATAAAAAAAGCCGGACACTGGTTCCGGCTTCTATACTTATGGTAAGGACTTATATGCTGGCCTAAGCACCCGTGAAGTTCGGCTTGCGCTTTTCGTTGAAGGCAGTAACTCCTTCCTTATAGTCTGCTGAGTTACCGGCTATTTTCTGGCAGTGCGCCTCGTAATCCAGCATCTCGTCCAAGGTGGAGTTAAATGACTTGTTAAGCATCTTTTTCATCAGGCCTATCGCTTTGGTCGGTGCCACGGCATAACGGGCCGCCAGCTCAGCCACAGCAGCGTCGAGTTCTTCCGGTGCTACCACTTTGTTGACCACACCTAGCTGCAGGGCTTCTTCAGCGCCCACCTTGGAGCCAAGGGTACTCAACTCAAAGGCCTTAAGTGAACCCACCACACGCGGCAGGAAGAAAGACGAGCCAGAGTCCAGCACCAGGCCCACGTTCACAAATACCTCGATCATGCTTGCTGCAGTGGAAGCCACAACCAGGTCACAGGCTAAAGCAAGCGAGCAACCGGCACCTGCGGCCACACCGTTTAGCTTGCAGATAATTGGCTTGGGAAGATTCCGCATCGCCCGGATGATCGGGTTATACCTTTTCTCCAGCGACTCCGACAGGTCACGCTTATCGGCACTGGCGATGGCTTTGAGGTCCTGCCCGGAGCAGAAGGCCTTACCGGCACCTGTCAGGATAACCACCCGCACACTGTCGTCGCGCGTCACCTGCTTCAGAGCATCCTGCAGTTCGTAGCTCTGCTTGTCGTTAAAAGCGTTGAAAACATCAGGTCTGTTCAGCGTAATGGTCGCGACGCCATCCTGCACGTTGTATAGCAAGCACTCGTAGTTCATGTTGTCGTTTGTTTATAGTAGAGATAACCAAAGGTATAGATAATCACCCTGAAGAGCAAAAACCGCTATAATGCCACCATGCCTGCCATGAGCACCAGCACAAGCCCTGTCAGAAAGCCGGTATAGGCTTGCGCCGGGGTATGAGCATGCAACGCCAGCCTGGCTGAGAGCACTGCCCCAGATACCAGGATCAGCAATATGATAGGCATGAGCAAACCTGCTTCGGGCATCAGTTTGTTCACCAGCAAAAGCACACCTAAGGCCCCTCCCAGTCCGATGCCGTGCGCACTGATCTTCCAGAAGAAGGATACGAACCAGGCCACAAAGACAGATGCGGTGATCACCCCCATTACAAAATAGAAAAGCTGATCAAAAACAGGCTCTGAGTAAAACAGATAAGTCGTGACCGCATAGCAAATAGCCGTGAACAAAAGCGGCTTGCTGCGCTGCTCGCGTCGGTCAATCTCATACGAGTCGATAAAACCGGTTTTGAACATCGCAAAAGCTCCTAGCCCGGGCACCATGAAGGTGCTGAAGAAGATCATGCTCAGCACAATCCAGCGGCTCTGGAGCGGAAGTGAGATAGAGGAAACCGGCAAAAAATATAGGATGATGACGAACAGATAGGTCGGCATCAGCAGTGGGTGAAACGCAATAGACAAAAAGCGGGCAAGGGAGCGGTTCAAGTAGAGTTTAGGAGTTTAAAAGTTTGGGAGTTGAGGAGTTAAAAAGTTCAGAAGGTTTCACTTGTAGAAACAGGTCGTGACTTGTCCAATCGTGCACCAAACAATCAGCAATCAACAATTTACCCATTTAGACATCAACAGTTAAAGCTCCTTTCGCAAACGTGCTACAGGTATGTTGAGCTGCTCACGGTACTTGGCCACGGTACGGCGGGCAATGTTGTAGCCTTTATCGTTCAGGAGCTTTTCAATTTTCTCGTCGGACAGTGGCTTGCGCTTGTTCTCTTTGTCAATGATCTCTTTAAGAATATGCTTCACCTCACGGCTGCTGGCATCCTCACCAGAGTCAGTGGCTATACCTTCGGAGAAGAAGTACTTGAGCGGGTAAATACCGAACTCAGTTTGCACGGCTTTGCTGTTGGCAACACGGCTCACGGTACTGATGTCCATCCCGATCTCCTCGGCAATATCTTTCAGAATCATCGGGCGCAATTGGCTTTCGTCGCCTTCCAAGAAGAAATCGTGCTGATATTTAATAATGGCCTCCATGGTGCGCAGCAGTGTGTTCTGGCGCTGGCGTATGGCGTCGATGAACCACTTGGCCGCATCGAGCTTCTGCTTCACAAATGCCACTGTCTCCTTCAGCTTCTTGTCCTTCTTATCCGACTTGTCGTAGGCATCGAACATATCGGCATAGGAGCGGCTGATGCGCAGATCGGGAGCGTTGCGGGAGTTGAGCGAAAGCTGCAGCTGCCCGTTTTCGTTCGTCAGAATGAAGTCAGGTATAATATACTGCACCCGCGTCATGCCGGCACCGCTGCCACCTGGCTTCGGGTTAAGCTTGATGATGACGTCGATTGCTTTCTTCAGCTCTTCTTCCGACACGCCAAACTTGCTCTGTATCTTCTGGTAGTGCTTTTTGGTAAACTCTTCAAACGAGTCTTTGATGATGCGCTCAGCCAAACGGATGGTCTCGTCCTGCTCGCGGCGCTCGAGCTGCAGCAGTAGGCACTCCGGCAAATCACGTGCGCCTATACCTGCCGGATCAAAGGTCTGTATCATGTGCAGCACCTGCTCGATCTCCTCCTCCGTGGTCATCACGTTCTGCGAAAAGGCCAGGTCATTGGCAATAGAGCTCAGGTCGCGGCGAATGTACCCGTCGCTGTCGATGCTGCCTATGAGCTGCATCCCGATCGTGTACTGCTTGTCGTCAAGCTCCAGGAAGCCCAGCTGGTCCATCAGGTTGTCGGTGAGCGAAGTGGACATGGCGATGGGCATTTCACGGTCATCGTCATCATCGCCACCGCGGTCACCCTGCATCTTGTAGCCGCTTATCTCGTCGTCGTTCAGGTAGTCATTGATGTCGACATCGTCTTTGCCGTAGTCGTCATCGCTGTCGTAGTCGTCTGAGTCGGAGTCGCTGTATTCGTTTTCGGGCTCTTCACGGCCTTCTTCAAGCGCTGGATTCACCTCCATCTCCTCTTTTATGCGCGCTTCGAGCTCAACAGTAGGTATCTGCAGCAGCTTGATAAATTGTATCTGCTGCGGCGATAACTTCTGGGATAAGAGTTGTCTTAAATCGAGTCGCTGCATAGTGGGTGAAAATGGATTCTGGCGCCTGTCAGTGCACCTTCAAATTTAGGATAATTTTACTCGCATTTACAAAAAAGGTTAAAATATCGTTACTTTGAGGGATTATTGAAAAAGGGGCTATACCTAAGTGTCAACGCAGGTTAACTTGCCTGCTACTGAACTTTACCTAAGCAGATTAGAGTCGTCCCTTTGAAGGTGTTAGCGCATCTTTTTCTATCTTTTTTGAAGGGCAGAGAACTATACCCTAACTTATAATTTGTTCAGACACATTACGCTACTAGAAATAACATGCAACGCACAAAAGTAAAAGAGCTACTGACGGGTGCCGGTGTAGGCAACGAGGTTTTATTGAAGGGCTGGGTACGCACCAAGCGCGGCAACAAATTTGTGAATTTCATTGCCGTGAACGACGGCTCCACGATACAGAACCTGCAGGTAGTAGCCGATGCCGAGAAATTTGGCGAGGATGCGCTGAAGGACGTAACCACCGGTGCTGCCGTAGCCATTACGGGGCAGCTGGTAGAGTCGCAGGGCAAGGGACAGGCCTACGAGATCATGGCCAACACGATCGAGGTGCTGGGCAAAGCCGATCCGGAAACCTATCCGCTGCAGAAGAAGGCGCACTCGCTGGAGTTTTTGCGAGAGATCGCGCACCTGCGCTTCCGTACCAATACCTTCGGGGCCGTGTTCCGTGTGCGAAACTCTTTGGCTTTTGCCGTACACAGATTCTTCAACGAAAAAGGCTTCGTGTACATGCACACGCCGATCATCACGGCCTCTGACGCAGAGGGCGCCGGTGAGATGTTCCGCGTAACTACGCTGGACCCAACCAACCCACCGCTTACTGAAAACGGACAGGTGAATTACGAAGAGGACTTCTTCGGCAAAGCGACCAACCTCACCGTATCGGGTCAGCTGGAAGGTGAACTGGCGGCGATGGCTTTCAGCGATATCTATACCTTCGGACCGACCTTCCGTGCCGAGAATTCCAACACGGCCCGTCACCTGGCTGAGTTCTGGATGATCGAGCCGGAGATGGCTTTCTATGACCTGAAAATGAACGCTGACCTGGCCGAGGAGTTCATCAAGTACATCATCCGCTACGCGCTGGAGCACAACCGCGAGGACATTGAGTTCCTGGGCCAGCGCCTGACAGAGGAAGACAAGAGCAAGCCGCAGAACGAGCGCCAGGAAATGACCCTGCTTGAGAAGCTGGAGTTTGTAGTGAACAACGACTTTGAGCGTGTGACCTATACTGAAGCCATCGACATCCTGCTCAACTCGAACCACTACAAAAAGAAGAAATTCCAGTACGACGTGAAGTGGGGCATCGACCTGCAGAGTGAGCACGAGCGCTACCTGGTGGAGAAGCATTTCAAGAAGCCGGTGATCGTAACCGACTATCCAAAAGACATCAAGGCCTTTTACATGCGTCTCAATGACGACGGCAAAACCGTGGCTGCTATGGACATCCTGGCGCCGGGCATCGGCGAGATCGTGGGTGGTTCGCAGCGTGAGGAGCGTATGGACATCTTGGTGGAGCGCATGAAGGGCGTAGGTATACACGAGGAAGACCTGTGGTGGTATCTGGATACCCGCCGTTTCGGAGGTTGTCCGCACGCCGGCTTTGGTCTGGGCTTCGAGCGCATGGTGCAGTTCGTGACCGGTATGGGCAACATCCGTGACGTGATTCCATTCCCTCGCACACCGAAGAACGCAGAGTTTTAACACAGGCTATACCTGTGTAATCAAAGAGCCCGGCTATACCTTAGCCGGGCTCTTTTGTTTTGACCTGAAAAAGCTATTCCGCGTTTACCTATCTTTATGCTGCTAACTTATTTCTAATTCTCTATGCACAAACTCTACTTACTACTCTTTACAGTACTCTTTTTGCTTTACTCTACTACGATGATGGCACAGGAGCAAGCCTCCTCTTCTGCCAAGAGGAAGTATACCAGTATCAAAATAGGACCAAGCCTTACGGCTTTATCTCCCAAGGGCGAGCCCTGGTTTGGCGGACAAATTGGTGCCCATGCCGGCATCTCTTATCTCACCATGGAAAACGACTGGCTAGGTATACAGCTAGAAGCTCAGTATTCATTACAGGGAGCAAAGATAAACAGAGGCCACCTGCTGCTGCATTACCTGAATGTGCCAGTACTTGCCAAAGTCTTTCTTGCTCCCAATGTAAGTTTACAAGGAGGTGCCTATGCAGGTCTGCTACTGTCTGAGCGTTATGAGTTTGAATCTTACTCTTCCAGGCCGAACATGAAAGGAGCAGATCACGGATTATTGTATGGGCTTACCTACGGAGATGAAGCCGGACTGACCTTTAGCCTTCGTCACCAGGTAGGCTTGGTCAAAGTAATACACGCTAAAAACCAAGTATTCCAACTATCCTTATCCTATTGCATCAGTAGCAAGTAGTGTTACTAATTTATCTTTTTGGCTAGAATTTTGCTATCACAACTAAGATTAATCCTTAATAAATTAAACTTATGCGATATATATTTTTAGCCTTGCTCCTGCTCGGTTTTGCCGCTCCGGAAGTGCGTGCGCAGCAGGAGTTCGCCAGCCTGGAGCTGCCCTGCGCCGCGCCGAAGATCTGGTGTCGGTGGCCGATGGCGACGGTAATGTCTGCCTCTATTTCTTTCAGGGTGGCAAGCTGCACTTTAGTCTGGTAGATGCACAAGGGCAGACCGTGGCGACTCAGGAGATACCGTACCGCAATGGCCAGCAGCCGCAGGTGCTGGGCACCCGCGTAACCGATACTGAGTTTGTGTTTTACAGCCGGTATGTAAACGGCAGCAAAGAGTTTGTGCGCCCGTTTGCCGTGAACAGGTATAGCGGTGGTTTCCGTAGCCTGCCCGATGTGCCGCTGCGCCGTGACAGGAACGAGACGTTTGTCGGGGCCTTTGCAGATGCATCACATTTTTACATGATCTACACCGACAAAAAGGATAACCTGATCCTGCACCGTGAACTGGATGAAAGCTACTACGAGAAGAAGACCTTCCAGATGGCTGACCTGCCGCGCACCCGCACCCGGGGCGAACGCCAGCAGGAACTGATCTTTGTGCACCCCGATCTGGAACGCACCGTGTTTGCCGGTCAGCACCGCAGCAAGATCTATACCCGCGGTGATAAGCTATACCTGGTGTTCGACGGCTTCTCCCTCCGTGGCAAGAAGAAAGAGCTGACCACCGAGATCCTGACGCTCGACTGGCCAAGCGGCCAAACCGAATACCGCACACTGCCGTCGCTGGCTGTTAAAAGCGAGTCCAATTTCAACTCTTTCCTGCATGCCAACACTCTTTTCCGGGTACAGTTAGAGAAAGACGAGTTTACATTGACCGCCTATAACTTCAACACGCTGCAGCCAATTAAGGAGTACAGGTATACGGCCGACCAGGATATCGACATCAAAGCCACGCCAGTGCACCAGCGGGGGGCAGGCGCCTTGTTCTCTTCAGGCAATAGCGTGATCGAGAAGACCTCTAAGGTGATGCGCAACCTGTCGACGGGTAAACCTGCCATTACGGTGGATGCCTTCAACGACAGCACACTGCAGCTTACCATCGGTTCGTATCAGCCACCAAGCCGCCGGAACATAAACGGAGACCCGGGCAGACTGGTGCGTACGCCCGACCGTTTTATCCAGACCTCACGTGGCTTATACCTGATGCCAGGTCGTTGGGTGCCTGCTTATACCTTACCGTATAGCTACAGTATGTTCCCATACAACCGCTACTACTATGATCCGTTTTATAACCGATCCGGTGAGCCGGTAGGGCCGGGAACGAGTACCTATTTCAGGGCTGTACTCGATAGTGAGACGCTCGAGAAAGCTTATGTAGCAAAAGACGACAGTACCGCCGCCACCGTGCAGGACAAGATAGAGGCCTATGAAGAAGAGCTGAAGCAGACGCCGGAGTATAAGACACTGTACCGCTACGGCAATAACAAGCTGCACTACGGCTATTACGACAAGCGCAGTAAGACCTTCAAGATACTGGAGTTCACACAGAACTAAGCCCAATAAAAGACGC